>JAIVHQ010000010.1 GCA_020200995.1 Flavobacteriales bacterium | reverse complement strand
CAAATACATCGCCTACAGCCAATCTGATGCAGGCTCTGACTGGACCACCATCCGCGTGCGCGAAGTGGCCACCAACAAGGAGTTGGACGACAAACTGGAGTGGGTCAAATTCTCAGGCGCGTCGTGGAGCGGCGACGGGTTCTACTACAGCCGCTATCCCAAACCCAAAGAGGGCAGCGAGCTCTCTGGCGACAATAAAGACCACAGCATCTATTTCCACAAACTCGGAACTGATCAAAGCGAGGATACACTCTTCTACCGCAACGAGAAAAACCCAAACCTCTATCACTACTGCGGCATCTCTGAAGACGACAAATACCTCTTCATGTACGCTTCGAGCGGTACCGACGGATACGAAACATACTTCAAAGACCTCGAGAACAACGGCCCGCTGACCCGCATTTGCGAAGGCTACAGTAACAAAACAAGCATCGTGGACCACATCGACGGGAAGTTTCTCGCGGTGACCGACATCGACGCACCCAACTACCGCCTCGTGGCCATTGACCCCGCCAACTACGGGCAAGGCAATTGGACCGATGTAATTCCCGAGACCGAGGAAACCCTCACCGGGGTAACGACCGCTGGCGGATACCTCTTCGCGGATTACCTGAAGGACGCCACATCGGCAGTCTATCGCTTTAACAATGACGGAAGCGCTAAACGCGAAGTGGAATTTCCCGGACCGGGAAGTGCCGGAGGGTTTAGCGGTAAGAAGGAAGACAAAACTGCATTCTACACGTACACCTCATTTACCTACCCCCCTACCATTTTCGAATACGATATCGAGACGGGCGAGTCGACCCTCTTCAACCGCCCCGACCTCAAATTTGATCCCGAAGCTTACGAATCGAAGCAAGTGTGGTACGAGAGCAAGGACGGCACATCTGTGCCCATGTTTATCGTGCACAAGAAAGGCCTGAAAATGAATGCCAAAAACCCCACCTTACTCTACGCATACGGCGGGTTCAACATCAGCCTTACGCCGAGCTTCAGCACGGCCAACATTCTGTTTTTGGAGAATGGAGGTGTCTATGCACTCGCCAACCTGCGCGGCGGAGGTGAATTTGGCGAAGCGTGGCACGAGCAGGGCATGAAGCTCAAAAAGCAAAATGTATTCGACGACTTTATTGCAGCTGCTGAATACCTGATCAACGAGAAGTACACCAATTCTGACCACCTCGCAGTGCGCGGAGGGTCAAACGGAGGTCTGCTCGTGGGTGCTGTGATGACCCAGCGCCCCGAGCTATTCAAAGTGGCACTGCCTGCCGTGGGTGTAATGGACATGCTCCGTTTTCAGAAATTCACCGTCGGAAAAGGATGGGTTCCCGAGTACGGAAGTGCCGACAGCACCAAAGCGGAGTTTGAGGCTTTGTACGCTTATTCTCCACTGCACAACCTCAAAGACGGAGTGAAATATCCATCGACCATGGTGACCACCGGCGATCACGACGATCGCGTGGTTCCGGCGCACTCATTCAAGTTTGCCGCAAGGCTGCAGGAGGCACATGCGGGGACGAATCCCGTTTTGATACGCATCGAAACTCAAGCCGGTCACGGCGCAGGCAAGCCCATGAGCAAAGTCATCGAAGAGCAGGCCGACATTTGGTCTTTCCTCCTGTTTGAGACGGGAGTAGAATCGCTAAACACGGATGACCAACCCACCGCAGCTGCTGATTCCGGCCAATAACCACAGGCTTTGAACCGAATCGCCCGCCGCTACTTCGGAATGCTTTGGCTCGCCTTTGCACTGCTGCTTCGCGGATTGTTCGGCTTATCGCCTTTCTTGTTTGATGTGATTTGGTTCGAGGGCCTGTTTCCCGCCATTCGCGAGGTGCAGACTACCGTCTTTTCATATCTCCCTCTTCCGGGCTATGGCGCGGGCGTTATTTTGCTGCTTGCATGGTTGATTTGGCGGCTGCCGATCAGAAAAAGCAATCGAGTATCATGGAAGGTATTTCTCCGCAGGCTCGCCAACCTGCTCGGTGGTATCGGGGCGTCCTTTCTGATGCTGTGGGGGTACAATTATCAGGACCGGGGTATGGCTGCCCGACTTGGCATTGAGAGATCTGAAAAGGTCGAAAAAGTAGCTGAAGCTTACTTGGAAACCATGGATCGCGCCATGGTGCATCGCGCAGCAATTGCTGCAATCGACTCCTACCCTTCCGTTGAGGAAGTGCCGCTCACCCTGTCAGACCGAGATATCGAAAACCTCGTACGCGATGTTCTGGCTCCTTTGGGCTATCCGGTCAAGGCCGGCGTCAATATCAGGTATCTCAGGCCCGAGGGACTCCTGCGGCGGATGAGTATCGCGGGAATTTACAACCCCTGGACCGGCGAGGCCAATGTGGACCACATATACGGGCCGCTTCCGCGCATCTTCACGGCCGCCCATGAGATGGCGCATGCCTTCGGGGTTACGAGTGAGGCCGAGGCCAATTTCACCGCCTATCTGGCCTGCCTTTCGGCAAATGACCCATTGGCGCGCTACGCCGCCGAATACGCCCTGTGGCGAACACTTGCAGGTGAAGTCAATCGAAGTTACCCGCCCGAAGTCAGGGAATCGCTGGCAGCAGCCATTCCCGAAGAGCTAAGGACAGACCGCGCCGCCATTTGGAGAAACGCGATGCGGTACAAGGGATACTTTCCGGAATTAAGTGAAGCCCTGAACGACACCTACCTCAAGGTGCAGGGCGTAGAGGCGGGCGTCGATGACTACAACGCGTTTGCTGCGCTGTATTTTTCCTGGAGACGGGAAAACGCTGAAATCAAAAGATGATTCTGATGCTCTGGCGCACCTTGTAGGTCTTACCGTCGACGCCTTCCGCACGGATGATGGCAAAATAGGTGTCGAGTTCGCTTCCCGGCGTTCCATTGTACACCCAGGGCTCTTCGATATTTCGCGTTTCGAAGACAATGTTTCCACGAGAATCGGTCACCGTCAGCTGGTATGAAGCCAGATTCACCCCTTCGGCCTTAAAGGTATCGTTGATGCCATCGCCATTTGGTGAAAAGCTATCGGGAACCACAAGGGGTGTTCACCTCGGCTGATTGACCGTAAGGCCCGAAATCCCAATCCACTTCGTCGAAGTTTCCGAAGGCTTCAAAATCGATTTCGAAGGGTGCGTATCCTTTGAGATTTTCAGCGCGGATGGAAGCCCGCAATGGTTCTGCCGGGGCTTGTACGGGGGCCACCGCAAGTTGCTTAGCCGCTTCCGAAGCAGGTGAGGACACAGCTGTGGCCGGAATGCTTTCGGGCAGTAAAACCTCGGTAGATGGTCGGTGCGGTACAATGTCGTTTGAATCTGTGTTTTCAGCTCGGGCGAAGGATGAATGTTCGTTGCTTTCGTCAGGTTCGGTAGGCTCGGCAGGCTCGGCTTTTACTTCCTTCGCAGGCTCGAATGTTGCGGTGCGATCGGTCGGGGTAGTTTCCCGCTCACCGTCCGGAGCCACAGGCAGCGCTGCTTCATCGGGCTCAGGGTCGCCGGTGCCGCTCGAGGGCAATGCAGATTGTTCGGCAGCGGTCGGCTGAGGCACGGTTTGTTCGATGTCCGCCGTTCGTTTTTCGGCGATCGACACCCTGTCGGGCTCGAAGAAAGTACTGTACACGGCCAGCGATCCCAGCATCACGGCTCCGGCCGCAGCCGCGCCCATAAAGCCAAACCCCGAAGAGCCTGCACCTCCGCCGATTTCATTGCTGATAGCCTCCCAGGCGCCTTCGGGCACGGGAGCTTCTGCTTGGCGCAATCGTGCGCCTATCTCTTTGTCAAAAATATCTCTATCCACCTGTGGCTTCCTTTAATTCATTGGTAATCAATTTTCGCAGATACCCTTTAGCTTTTCTGTACTGCGTTTTTGAGGTGCTTTCTGTAATGCCCAGCGCCTCGGCTATTTCCTTGTGGCTGTATTCCTCTACGGCGTACATGCTAAAAACGGTGCGGTATCCGTGGGGCATTTTCGAGATCAACTCCATCAAGCGGTCCCTGTCGGGCATTTTTACCTCCTCGTTGAAGGGATGGATCACGTCATCCTGTTCGTGCATGTAAGCCTCTTTGTAGGAAGCCACTTGTTGCATTTCGCGTTTGTGCTTCCGCAAATAATCGAGGGCATTGTTGGCGATGGTGCGTCTGATCCAGGCACCCAGGGGGCCCTTTCCATCGTACATTCCAATTTTCCGAAATACTTTTATAAAGCCGTCCTGAAAAAGGTCTTGCGCTTCATCTGTATCACGGGCATAACGTATACAAACTGTCATCATCTGCTTACCGTAGGTTTCATACAATCGGGCTTGAGCGCGTTTATCGCCTTTACGGCACGCTTCTGCCAATTGTATTTCTCCCAATTTTTGCGGTTTTTCTTTGCTCATGTTGACTGTATTCCGGCAAAAAAGTTGCACGCGGCAGGTATGTTTTTTCTTGACAAGCCCACTGCGGCTGCGGAAATCAGAACGTCAGGAATCATCGAAGTACTACTCGGCGGCTACTTCTTTGGCTTTCGCAAATGCAACTTTTCGCTCTTCAAAACTTCTAAATGGCCTGATGATAAGACGTATATCCCGGTTGTAATTGATAAAATTGTATGTCCAGGTAATGAACACCACGAGCCTGTTTCTGAATCCCACAAGTGCCATCAGGTGCACAAAAATCCAGATCAGCCATGCTATGGCACCCTGTGATTTCCAGCCTGGAAGTTCAGATACGGCTTTCGTCCGGCCGATGGTGGCCATGGTACCGAGGTCTATATATTTAAAAGGTCGCCACTCTTTTCCTTTGAGTTCACGGAGCAGGTTTTTGGCGAGGGTTCGGCCTTGCTGAATAGCAGGCTGGGCTACCATCGGGTGGCCTTGCGGATACTTCTCATTCGACATTTGCGCTGCGTCGCCAATGGCGTATACATGGTCGTAGCCCTTCACCCGGTTGAATTCATCCACAGCAAGCCGATTGCCTTTGGCGATGGCCGAGGGTGCAAATCCCTTCGGCGGTTCGCAGTGCACGCCTGCCGCCCATATTAGCGTTTGGGCAGGAATGGTGCTCGACTCGGTCGTGATCGACTTTCCGTCAAAGTCTTTGACCATGGTCTTCGTCATCACCTGTACACCGAGTTTTTTGAGGTATTTCTCAGCCTTTTGTGAGGAGACATCGGCCATGCCCGACAGCACACGGTCGCCCGCTTCGAGGAGCTTTACATCCATCCACCTGAAATCCAGGTCAGGATAATCTCGGGGCAGAATGTGTTTTTTCAACTCAGAAACGGCTCCCGCCAGCTCTACGCCAGTGGGTCCTCCCCCTACAATGACCACATTCATCAGGCTTTGTCGCTCTTTAAGGTCGTCGGTTAGCAGGGCCTTCTCAAAATTTTGTAAGAGCAATGAGCGGATGTTGAGGGCCTCCACAATCGTTTTCATCGACATGGAGTGCTGCTCGAGAGACTTGTTTCCAAAAAAATTGGTAGCCGAGCCCGTGGCCAGCACCAAAATATCGTAGGACAAATCGCCGATGGTGGTCATCACTTTTTTCTGCTCAGCGTCCACTTCTTTCACTTCCGTCATGCGGAAATAGAAGCCTTCCTTGGTCTGAAAAATCTTACGAAGCGGAAAGGCGATGTTGCCGGCTTCCAGGCCCGCCGTAGCGACTTGGTATAGCAGGGGCTGAAAACAGTGGTAGTTTTGCCGATCGATCATCACCACCTGATACTTGCCCGCAGGCAAATTTTTGGCGAGTTGGAGCCCACCGAAGCCTCCACCTACGATGACGATTCTTTTGAGATTGGAATTGGGTACGTTCATTGAAATGGGATTGCCGCAAAGATAAGGAAACCAACTTCGTTCGCTATTGTTGCCCCTGAAACATTAACAGATCAGCCGCGGGGACGGCGGGCGCTTAGAAAGTGGTCACACCAGGAGCTTGCGCAGCTCTCCGAGATCTTTCTCCTCATCCACATCGCTGAGGGTGGGCAGCATTTGATAGCTGAGCTTAAGCTTCTTCAAATCGAGTATGGTATCGAGCAGCACATCTGCGGTAGACCACTTTTTATCTTTAAAAAGGTGGGGGTAGTGGCGGTCCATACCGAGCAGGTAGTACCCACCGTCGTGGGCCGGGCCGAGTACCACATTGTGGTTGTCGAGTGCGGCAAAAGCATCTTCGATGATCTCAGTGGAGAGCTCGTAGCAATCTGAACCTATGATTACCACCTTTTCATAATGCTGCCCGAATGCCTGTCCGAATGCGCGCTCCATGCGCTCGCCGAGGCTGTCGCCTTTTTGCAAAAACTTGGGAAACTTGTAGTAATCCAGTATGTCGAATTCCTGAACGCGGGCGGAGTAAAAAATGGCCTTATCGGCAAAAACAGGATTGGCCACGGAATGCGTATGTTCGAGGAGCTTGAGGTAGATCATCAGAGCTTTCTCATCACCGATGGTCTTTGCGAGCCGCGTTTTTACCTTCCCGATTTCGGGATTTCTGGCAAAAATCATTAAGAGGCTATCGTGATTCATAGGTCTTTTCGCATTTATTGATCCAAAGGCCCCACATGAGGCTGTAAGGGTGAACGCGACATACTTCGTCGCCCTCGGTATCGACCACGGGGTATCCGCGGTTCGTCCAGTCAAAGATACCGCCCCAAAGGTTTTGAACGTCTGTGAATCCCATTTTTTTTAAACGATCGCCTATTTCTTCGCTGCGCTTACCGACCGAACAATAGACGACTATCTCGGCATCTTTTGGCAAATCGGCTACCAGCTCTTCATCAAAAGATTTGTAGCCCACATGTATAGCTCCTGACAGGTGACTCACTTCGTACTCCTCTGCTTCGCGTGTATCCAAAAGCACCACATTCGTGGCTTGCGTTTTTCCGGAAAGGGAAGCACTGCTCAAGGTATCAACCTTACCGCTTAATAGCGCATTGACCATGGTCTCGAACCCTGTTTTGTTTTGACTTTTCACGGGCGTAAATATGCAGATCATTGCAACTGTTGACAAAGTTAATATCGCTTTCATATCAGAATGTAAAGTTAGTAAAAAGCCCATGGCAGCTTTATAATGTGCTGACCACCCCCTGCACGGTGGAAAAAAAGATTGTTCGGGGTAAAAATCGACATCCAACTGCTTGAGGGGAGTTGACCTCTTTAGACAGGAGACCTTCAAAGGCAGCTAAATCTTAGAAAAATACAGACATAAACCTTGAACCCCGGGGATGACTTACTGTATAATAAAGGTGTAAATCCATCAATACCGCAAGTCATGAAAGAAGCACCTCTGAAAGAAGCACCCTCGGAAGCAATCTCGCAAACAACAGCAGCAGAAAACGAAGCCGAAAGGGAGCGGCTAAAAGCCCTCTACGCTTACGATATAATGGATACAGAAACTGAGGAGGCTTATGACAACCTCACCCGAATTGCCGCCCGCATCTGCGGCACGCCGGTCTCCCTCATTTCGTTGATTGACCCCGAAAGACAGTGGTTCAAAGCGGCACACGGCATGGACGCGACTGAAACTCCGAGAGACATCGCATTTTGTAATCATGCAATCAAAAATAAGGACGAGGTGATGGAAGTGCCCGATGCATCGATTGATCGGCGATTCAAAAAGAATCCTTTGGTAACCAGAGAAAATGGGATTCGCTTCTATGCAGGGGCCCCGCTGCGGACCCCAAACGGCCAAGCCATCGGAACCCTTTGCGTGATCGATCAAAAACCTAAACAGCTCACACGCGAACAGCAGAATACCCTCCAAGTTCTGGCTGACCAGGTCATGATTCTACTGGAGCTGAGGCGCAAAAATCGCGAACTACAAGAAAAAGAGGCAGTGGCAAACGAGCACATTAAGGAGCTTGAAAAATTTGCTTACGTAGTATCGCACGACCTCAAGTCGCCATTGAACAACATATTTTCGCTCAGCAGCTTACTGCGCGACGGCTGCGAAGACCGCCTCGATGAAAGCGAAAAACGCAGCCTTGATTTTCTTCAGGAATCGGCGGCTTCGTTGGGCGACCTGATCGACGGAATCCTCAACCACTACCGAAGCGACAAACTACTCGAAGCAAACCGAGAGCACATTTCTGCTGCCGACCTTCTCGACAAGGTAACGGGTTTGTTTAGCCATAAAGCGAGGTTCTCCTACATCCTGCGAAACGGTATAGATATCCTAAACATTCAATCGGCACCCGTGCAGCAAATCCTGATCAATCTAATTGCCAACGGACTCAAATACAACGATTCGAAAATTCCGCACATTCAAATAGAAATCGGGTTGGACAATGATTTTTACCGCTTCTCGGTAAAGGACGACGGTCGGGGAATCGCCGAAGAAGACAAGGATAAAATTTTCGTGCTGTTTTCTACGCTGTCCTCAGCTGACAGGAATAACAAGCACGGCACAGGAATTGGCCTGGCTACGGTAAAAAAGCTCACCGAGAAACTCGGAGGAGAAATCACTGTAGACTCCGAACCCGGCAAGGGAAGCACTTTCTCATTTACCGCCGAGCGCTAAGGATTGTCATTCCTTGATACAAGCAAGGGCTCACTTCGATCTATGCGCATGTAATTGAACCGTCGAAAGTCAAATCACGGTCGATAAAGCTCTTCGCCGGCACTGTAGTATTTATCGCCTTCGGTCCAGTAAGGTCGTTCCTCCATATCACCGATCCTGCGACCCGCAAGCACATATGCCTTTGTAAATTTGAAGAGATATTCATAATCTACTGAGGTCGGTGTATCGGCGGGGCGGTGGTAGTACTTCATCACCTCTTCATCGAATGACGTGGCTCCCAGGCTGTACATCAGGGCGGGAATTCCTGCTTTCGCAAAATTCACCTGATCGGAGCGGTCGAATAAGTTTTGCCTCGGCATGGGGTCTTCGATGGCTTCGAGGCCAAATTGCTTGCAAGCATCTGTGATAATCGGACCGGCAGTGGTGCGGTTGAGCCCCACCACGGTTGCCACTTCGGTATTATTGTAGCCCGCATTGTCGCTGTTGAAGTTGAACACGATGTCTTTAAGGTCGACAGGGGCGTTTGCCACAAACCACTCACTCCCGAGCAGCCCTTTTTCCTCACCCGTGAAAAGTACAAAGAGGGCACTTCTCCTGAGCGGATTCTGTGCAATATTTGCTGCCGCCTCAAGCACCGTAGCCGTCCCGATGGCATTGTCGCGGGTACCGTTATAAATAGAGTCGCCTTCGGCATCGGGTGCACCTACCCCTACGTGATCGTAGTGAGCAGAATATACCACATATTCTTTTTTCAATTCGGGATCAGTACCTTCTACGAAGCCCACTACATTTTCGGAAAGTAGATTTTCGCGAACAGCCCCGCGGGTTTCCACATTCGCTTTGCCCTTGTGATTGCGCAGGTATTTGAGGTTTTCATTTCCGACATCCTCTATCCAAAAAGTCGGAAAACCCGCCTTGTCTTCACCTTTTTCCAAAGCCATTCGTGGTGTATTGAGGTAGAACTGCAGCACCGTCCAGCTCGTTTGAGGCGAATTGTAAAGTTCAATCAAGACCAAGGCACCCGCCTTTTCGGCGCGTTCGGCTTTGCGTCTGCCTTCTATAAACATCTCGCGCACATTGGAGCTGCCTTCGACTCCGCCACGGGTAACGGCAATTTTACCCTTGAGTCTGGCCCCGTCAAAATCATCCTCTGTTCCGTAGTTTACAAAAACCGTTTTGGCGTCGATCGCCACATCGGCACCTGCCACTTGGAGAAATTGCTCAGGAGCATTGAAGTCTCTGTCGCCGACTTTCATGGTACCTTCGTCGGCAGGAATTACATTGACCAGCCTCACAGGCTGCTTGTAGCCATCCGGCAAAATCGGCTGAACACCGTGCCGCTTAAAATGAGCAGCGATGTAATCCGCCGCGATGCGAAGCCCGTCTGAAGGGGTATCTCTGCCCCTCAGCAGATCGGAGGCGAGAAATCCGATGTGGGCTTCAACCGACGATTGCGTGACACCCGCCAATGTCAGGTCCACGTCTCTGTCCTGTGCCTGCATCGGGGTAATACCGCCGAGCAGAAGTACAAACAGAATTGACAAACAAATGCGGCTAAAGGGAGTTGTAAAAAGCGACGTTGACATGAGGTTGTAAGTTTTGAATCGCGAAAATACATCAAATTCGACTATTTATCTTTGATGTATGTTTTCCGAAAGGAGATCGCAGAAAACGGGCTTTTCCGGAAAGGCTAAAAACCTCCATGTCGATTGAACTTTTTTAAACGAACCGTCGACCAAATACACGGAAACACGGGGATAATACAGATATTTGCAAGATGAGCACAATTAGAGATTCCCGACTTGAAGTCATGAAAGCCTTGGATGCTAAGCTTCCTCCCGTGCTCGAGAAGTACACTTCCAATATCGAGACCAATTGGCAACCAACAGATTTGCTTCCCGATCCGGCATCGCCCGATTTCCATGAAGCCGTTCGCGAGATGCAGGGTCTGGCCCTCGAAATGTCTTACGACCTGTGGGTGACACTCATTGGCGACACCATTACCGAAGAAGCGCTACCTACCTACGAAGCCTGGGTGATCAATGCCGAAGGGGTGGATCAGATCGGGAAAAACAACTGGAGCAAATGGCTCAGAACGTGGACGGGCGAGGAAAACCGACACGGAGATGTACTCAACAAATACCTTTACTTGAGCGGTGTGGTCAACATGAAAGAAATGGAGGTCACCACCCAGCACCTTATTGCCGATGGCTTTGACCCCGGCATGGGCGACGATCCTTACAAAAATTTTGTCTACACCAGCTTTCAGGAAATTGCTACCAACGTTTCGCACCGAAGAACGGCGACATTCTCCAAACAATCGGGAAATATTCAGCTGGCAAAAATCTGCGGCATGATCGCCGCCGACGAAATGCGACATGCCAATGCTTACATCACATTTATCAAGCTCATTCTTGAGATGGATCCCGACGGGTTGATGATCGCTTTCAACGATATGATGCGCAGGGGCATTACCATGCCGGCTCATTTCATGCGTGAGTCGGGCTCACCACAGGGGGTGGCATTTGAGCACTTTTCCGACTGTGCGCAGGAACTCGGCGTCTACACCACCCACGATTACGTCGACATTTACGATAGGCTGCTCAAGGAATGGGACATCGCCAATATTAGTGGCTTAAGCGCCGAAGGAGAAAAGGCCAGAGAGCAGGTCATGAAGCGACCTGCACTCATTAAGCGCATTGCCGATCGCGTAAAGAAGCCTCGCGAACCCCACCGCTTCAAGTGGGTAAGCGACAAGCTTTCCTAACGATAAATTTTGCGTTCGTTTAGTGCTTTGCGATAAGCAGCGGCATTCCTGTTGTGCTCGGCGAGGGTGGTCGCAAATGCATGGTAGCCCGTAAAATCTGCTTTGGCGCACATGAAGAGGTAATTGTTTTTGTCGGGATTAAGAACGGCATCAATGCTCGACTTTTGGGGCACATTGATAGGCCCCGGTGGCAGGCCCGAATATTTATAAGTATTGTAAGGACTGTTGTGTACCAAGTGTACATTCAGCACCCGGTTGATGTTAAAATCGCCCACAGCAAATACAACCGTCGGATCGCTCTGCAGCTTCATCCCCCGCCTCAGGCGATTTAGGTAAAGGCCTGCGATCACGGGACGCTCTTCGGGCCTTAGCTGTTGCTCGGCCTGCACGATAGATGCCAGGGTGCTTACCTCGCTCTGACTCAATCCGATTTTTCGCGCTTTTTCTATCCGCTCCTCATTCCAAAACTGCTTGTACTCGCGGGCCATGCGCTGTACGAAAGCTTCGGCATCCGTATCCCATTCGGAATAGTAGGTGTCCGGCAAAAACATCGACAGGAAGGTCTCTCCGGAAAAGCCGTATTTACGAGCCGTTTCGGGATTAGTGATCAGGGCCGCCACCATCGCACTGTCAGCTTCGATGTTGCGCGATGCTTTACCCGCAAGCTCTGCGAGGGTGCGGGCGCTGTTGAAAGTAATATTGACATTCTCCTCGCCCAAGCCACCGCGAAGGTGGTTCACAACGGCATTTATTGACATTCCTTCTCTGAGGCGGTACATGCCGGGCTCCACTTTAGCCCCGGCGTAGTTCTTACGCTTCATTAGTTTAGACGTAATTTTCGCCTGCTTTACCAAGCCCCTGTCGGCAAGAATGATCAGAACATCATCGGCGGAGCTACCCGTGGGAATATAAAGTGGCTCTTTGGCCATTTCAGCTGAAACAACAGGTGCGAAATAGTTCTGATAAAGGTGATAACCTGCAGCCAGAGCCAGTACAAGAAGGACAACAAAAACCACGATACCGCGCTTGACAGATTTTCTTTTCTTTCTCATAATTAATGCTTGGCGGGGTTCAGTTTTTGAAGCGTCCACTCGTCATAAAATCGGCCGTTGTGGAAAGTCCAGTCTTTTTTAAGGCCCGCCCGCTCAAATCCGAATTTTTCGAAAAGCGCCAGGCTATTCACGTTGTCATCCAAAATATTACAATAGACCTGATGAAAGCCCAGCGTACCGAAGCAATACGGCAATACCAATGACAAAACCCTCTTTCCCAACCCCTTTCCTCTATTTTCCGGCTCGGCGATCAAAATACCGATACCCGTGCGGCGGTTCTTAAAATCGCAGTCGAACAGATCCACTGTCCCGGCCGCTTCTCCCGATTCGAGGTCTTCGATCACCAGGCGGAGTTGCTTGTCAGTGTAAATATCGTTTATCGCGTCAATATATGCGGCCAGCAGCTGCCGCGAAAACGGAGCAACTGTATGCGACACCTTCCAGTGGTCGGGGTTGTTCTCCCATAAAAAGAGGGTATCCAGGTCGGTGGTTTCAAGCGCCCGCAACTGTACCTTGTCGTCTTTAAGCATTGTCAATATCTATCTCTCCCGAAAAAACCTTTTGAGCCGGACCCTCCAGCCAAATGTCGTCGAAGCCCGCATCTGTTTTATGAAAGCGCACCCTAAGCACCCCGCCATGTGTGTGTATTTTGACCGCTTGAGGACCGGCAACTTCAGCCGCGAGCGCCAGCGCCACAGCGGTAACACCTGTCCCGCAGGAGAGGGTTTCGCGCTCCACACCACGCTCGAAAGTGCGCACACCAATATCGTGATCGCCCATGGGCGCCACAAAGTTTACGTTGGTACCGCCGATCTTCTCAAAATCAGGCAAATACCTGAGCATCTTGCCTTCCGCAGCCACATCCACCGCATCTACATCATCTGTGCGCACCACGAGGTGTGGCGAACCGGTATTGAGAAAAAGGTGGCCCTTCACTTGGCGCGGTGGGCCTGCAGGACGCATTTGTACTGCCACTTCGCCGCTGTCGAGCAGTCGGTAATCGTGGCGACCATCCGTGGTGATGAAGCTACCACTTGCCCCTGCCAGACCTAGCCTTTCGGCAAAAACGACAGCGCAGCGGCTTCCGTTTCCACAGAGTGATTTTGAGCCGTCAGGGTTGAAAAACACCATCTCAAAATCTGCATCATCAGCTCCTTGCACAAGCATGAGACCGTCTGAACCAACCCCGAATTTGCGGTGGCAGAGCACCGTGACCAATGCCTCAGAAAGGTGATCAAATTCACGAGACCTATTGTCGATCACGACAAAGTCGTTTCCCGTGCCCTGGTATTTATGAAATTTAATTTTCAAAGTCCTGCAAATATCGGGAAAGTGTAGTGTCCGCAGCAGGCTGAAAGGGAGAAAAATCAGAAAACACCTCCAGGTCGTACAATTCGCCGCCTGAAGAAAAGTAATATTGACCCATATAAAAATAAACACGGACGGGATAATGGACATCCACCCCAAACAGCATCAATTTTCGCATATTGAATTTATAGCCGCGGTAATTCACCGGCGATTTCCATTTTTCCAGTACCACCTTATCGGCCTTCGGATCGGGCCGGATGGTAAGCCGCTCTTCGATCACCACCAGCAAGGAGTCGTAGCTGTCGCGCAGTTCGGGGCTGATCACCCGCACCACTTGCGACGATACCAGCCTGTTCTCAGCGATTTCGGACTCATCGGTCAGAAATTCGTCGCTGTAGTCTTCGTATGCGTCGTATTCACCTGTGTCATTGCCATCGTCCGACAGCCCTTCATCTTCCTCCCCTGCACCTTCTATATTTGAGACATAAGAGGAATCCAAATGCAACACAACGGCATCCGTGGCAAGGGTATCAATGACACCCTGCACGGAATCTTCGGTTTCCACACGGGGGACATTGTTTACTTCAGATCGATTATCCCTTTCAGGTCTTGATCTGTCATCCTCACGGTCGGCGGGCTCCACCTTTACCTTGGTTTTCGGACCACCATCACACCCGGGCAAAAACACGGTTAATGACAATGTAACCACTGCAATGACAAAATTTCCTAATCGCATGGGTATTGCATGAAATGGTATGAATTTTGACAGTTCGAGGATAGTAATGTTAGCAATATAAATTGCTTAACAGTAATTAACAAGACAAAAGTAAGAATTCAGTGCACAGCGCTGTTTTCTTTATTGAAAATCCTCAAACGAAAATCGAAATGAAACAGTTTGTAAAGCTTTTTTTTGTGGCGGTTCTGGGTGGTTTGACCACTTATGTCATTGCAGATTTTTATACTCCAAATGGTGAATCACCTGCCAATTCTCAGCGCTCCATGCCTGTATTTCAGGTGGCGGCCAATCATCCGGTCTACAGTGCGGGCAGCACGTCTGACAACAGCGACTTTGTGGAAGCTGCACGCCTTTCGCTGGACGCGGTGGTGCACGTAAAGACCAAATCTCAACCAAAGCAATATTACAATCCGTGGAGTCAATTTTTCGGGGGTGAGCGTTATTATTCACAGCAGCAGCGTGCTGCGGGCTCAGGTGTCATCATCAGCGGCGACGGCTACATTGTGACCAACAACCACGTGATCGACAACGCCGCCGAGATAGAAGTAACGACCAATGGCAACATGACTTACAAAGCGACCCTTGTGGGTGCCGACCCCTCCACAGACTTAGCGGTATTGAAAGTAGACGGTGAAGATCTTCCGTCGATTATTTTGGGCGACAGCGATTTTCTGCAAGTGGGCGAATGGGTGCTGGCCGTTGGCAATCCATTTAATCTCACGAGCACAGTGACTGCGGGCATTGTGAGTGCAAAAGCGAGAAACATCAATATTTTGGGATACGATCCGACCCAGGATGCATTCCCCCTCGAGTCATTTATACAAACCGACGCAGCCGTAAATCCGGGCAACAGTGGCGGCGCATTGGTCAACGACCGTGGCGAGCTCGTGGGCATCAACACAGCCATCGCCTCGCGAACGGGGTCGTACAGCGGTTATAGCTTCGCAATTCCTGTGAGTATTGTCCAAAAAGTAACTGCCGACATTCTCGCATTCGGCAAGGTACAACGCGCCTACATAGGTGTCAACATTGCCAACCTGGATGCCGCCACCGTTTTGGAAAACAAGCTCTCGGTGACCGAAGGTGTATGGGTGAGCGGATTGGTGGAAGGAGGTGCTGCCGCCGATCAGGGCATTGAGCCCGGCGATATCATCACGGCAGTAGAAGGCCGTAAAGTGAAAAATGTGACGGAACTGCAAGAGCAAATAGGCAAGCACCGTCCCGGCGACAACATAGAAATCAACGTATTGCGAGGCAATAACGCCAAATCTTTCAGCGTTATACTCCGCGACAGGTACGGGAACACAGAAATAGAGGAACAATTTGAGGCAGAAATAAATACAGTATTTGGAGGAAAATTTGATAAACTGGATGCCGAAGAAAAAGACCGCCTGAAAATTGCAAATGGAGTAAAAATAAGCGAACTTACAGACGGCAAACTCAGGAGGGCCGGGTTGAAAAAAGGATTCGTGATCACACACATTGATAAGCAGCCTGTAGAGACTCCCGACGAAGCAAAACGAATACTGCGTTCAAAAGAAGGAGGCGTACTTCTTGAAGGAGTGCACTCAAATGGTGCACCTGACTATTATGGCCTCGGACTTTAGCCGACTTTTTATTCAAAATAAATACCTGCGAGATTCATATCGAAACCGTAAACATCGATTCATCCAATCCCAAACGATCTCGTATTATTTTGAATATTGAAGGCGAGGGCGGCAAACGAGCCGCCTCGCTTTCTTTGTTTATCGAAAGCCAATTTGCAGCAGCGTGTCTGTAAATTGATTTTGCTTTTGACGCGTATTAAAGTACCTTTGCAAAACTTTTTGCCTGAAGGTTTAACAACAACTTTAAAAAAGAATATGAGACAATTAAAGATCACCAAGAGCATAACGAATCGTGAAAGTCAATCCCTTGACAAATACCTTCAGGAAATTGGAAGGGAAGATCTTATCACAGCGGAGGAAGAGGTAGAGTTGGCTCAGCGGATCAAAAAAGGCGATCAGGCCGCGCTGGAGAAGTTGACACGTGCCAACCTTCGATTTGTGGTTTCTGTTTCCAAGCAATACCAAAACCAGGGACTTTCAC
>JAIVHQ010000303.1 GCA_020200995.1 Flavobacteriales bacterium | reverse complement strand
CCTTACGACCGAGCCCTATACGACGAAGTAGCATTCCTTAAAGCATTGAAGGAGCAACTGGTGCGAAAAAAACCTGATACCGTCTTTATCACCGCCGCTCCTTTCAGGCTGCCTTGGTATACACTCAAGCTACGAGCACTTTTTCCGGAAGTGAAGTTTGTCGCGGATTTTCGCGATCCCTGGACCTCGGGGGTCACCTTCGGATACAGCACCCTCTCGGGCAAGCGGAAAAAATTTGAAGAAGAAGCCGAGGCGGCAGTGGTGGCGGGATTTGACCTGATTACCACCCCCTGGGAAACCCTCGCCGATGAGCTGGCCGGCAAATACCCCGAGGCCAAAGACCGCATTAAACTCTTGCCGCATTGCTACGACACCGATGAGGTGGTGCGCAACCGGGTTTCGCATGCCACCGATATTCCGAAAATTGTCTACGGAGGCAACCTTTATCAAGGTCTGGACCCTTTTTACCGCATGCTTTCCGAAGGTGCTGCCGACGGAGCATTCGAGGTCGATATGTGGTCGCCTGACGTTCCGAAATCGGTGGCTGATGCCGCGCATGAGCGGTTCCGAATCCACAGTCCCGTGGCGAGCCGCACATTTTTTGCAGAAGCGGCCCGCGCCGATTGGCTGCTCTACCCGATTCCTGCCTTTTTGCGAAACGGCAGCCCCACGAAGCTTTTTGAATACGCGGCCACGGGGGTGCCCATTTTGGCATTCGGTGAGTCGGGCAGCCTTTCGGAGACAATCACCGGCAGGGGGCTCGGTATTTTTATGTCGGAGGTCGAAACGGCCGATAATCTGCGGCGAATCGTAACTTCGTTACCCGATTTGCAAACCGATGCCGCCTGGATCGAAGCGCGTGAGGCCGGCAATGTGACGCGCAACCTTATTAAGATGACAGACTTTGACCATGCCTGAAGCGAGCGGAAATAAAAAACTTTGGATCGTCATCGGGACGCGTCCCAACTTTGTGAAAGTGACCCAATTCAGGAAGGTTGCCACCGCGAATTTTCCCGACATCGACATCAAAATCGTGCACACGGGTCAGCACTATGACGAGAAAATGGCCGGGGTATTCTTCGACCGGTTCGGATTGCGCCCCGATGTTTTTCTGGACATTGAGCCGGGACATCCGGGGCTTCAGATTGCTGCGGCCATGGCCGGGCTCACCCGCCTTTTTACGGAAGAGAAACCCGACCTGGTAATGGTGGTGGGCGATGTAAATTCGACCCTCGCCGGAGCTGTGGCGGCCAATAAATGCGGCATTCCCGCTGCCCACCTCGAGAGCGGCCTGCGCAGCCGAGACCTCGGAATGCCCGAGGAGCGCAACCGCAAGGTGGCCGATGTGCTCTGCGATCTCCACTTTATCACGGAAGATTCGGGACTGGCCAACCTGCGCGCGGAAGGCATTTCCGAAAAGGGCTTGGCCTTTACGGGAAATACCATGATCGATACCCTGGTGGCCTTTGCCGAAGATATCGACCAATCACCCGTGCTCGACACCCTCGGCGTAGCACCGGGGAGTTACGCACTGGCCACCATCCACCGCCCCTCCAACGTAGATCCGCTGCCCGGGCTTGTGCTTACTGAGCCTCAGGGGTATTTCGATTTTCAAAAGCTCATTGCTGAAAGTGTGTTTGTAATCACGGACTCGGGCGGGATACAGGAAGAAACCACCTTTTTGCAAAAGCCCTGTCTCACCCTGCGCCCAAACACGGAGCGTCCTTCGACCATAGAGATCGGCACGAATACACTTTTGGACTTTGACGTGGATGCCATCGTTCGCGTGGCCGACAGCATCTCCGACGGGACATACAAGCGTGGCGAAGTACCCCGACTTTGGGATGGGAATGCCTCGCACCGCGTTTTGAGCAGAATTTCTGACTTTTTCGAAAACGGATATTGATGAAAATCCTCTATTACTCACCGCATCCGCGACTCAGCATGGAGGCCCCGACAGGCTACGGTACCCACATGCGCGAAATGGTCGGTGCATGGCGAAAGGCGGGTGTGGAGGTGAAGACATTGATCGCCGCCGATTTGGGTGGCAGAGCTGCCCCCGTGGCGACAGGAAAGGAAGGAGTGATAAAAACCCTGCGCGGATGGAAGCGCTACATTCCCCGTAAACTTTGGGAAACTGTCCGTGATATTCAGCTCATTCGCTTCGACTTGCGCATGGAGCGCATGCTTCGCAAGGCTGTGGAAGACTACCAACCCGACATGATTTACGAGCGGGTGGCCTACTTGCAAAATTCCGGTGTGCGCACGGCGAAGGCAACAGGCGTAACTCATATTTCCGAGATCAACGCACCATACCCTGAGGAGCGCAGGTATTTTTCGGGCGACAGCTACCTCGTGAAAACAGCCGCAGACAACCTGCGTCAGATCTTGATTGAAACCAACGGAATTACCACGGTGAGCACGGCCTTGGCAGATTATTTCGGAGGTATCGCTGAAGAGGCTGCTACAAAAACTGTGGTTTTGCCCAACTGCGTAAATCCCGATGAGGTGATCCACAGCGGCGATCGTCCCGACGATTTGCGCGAAGAACTGCAGCTCGGGTCGGCATTGGTGTTGGGCTTTGTGGGCTCGATTTTCCCTTATCACGGGGTGGATTTGCTGATCGAGGCCTTTGCCGGGCTGCCCAAGGCCCCCCGCACCAAATTGCTAATCGTGGGCGACGGTGAATCCGTGCCCGAATTGCGCGCATTGGCCAAGCGGCTCGGAGTGTTCGGAGATGTAATTTTCACGGGAAGCGTACCTCACCGGGATGTTTATCTTTACATCGAACTCATGGATATTTGCTGTATGGCAAAAAGCAATTGGTACGGATCGCCCGTCAAAATATTTGAATACGGCTTGCTCAAAAAACCCGTCATCGCGCCGGATACGGAGCCTGTGAAGGAGGTGATGGACAAAACCACCGGGGTGATCGTTAAACCGAATGTAGAATCGATTTCAGACGCGATGCGCATGTTGATCTCAGATGAATCGCTTCGCAAGCGCCTGGCAGAAACCTGGCACCACAAGGTACTTCTCGAGCACACCTGGGACACCGCTGCCGCAAAAGTATTGACCCTATGCGAATAGCCCTTCTCACCGACGGTATTTCACCATACGTAACAGGGGGGATGCAACGGCATTCTTACCACCTCGCACGCCACTTTTTGAAATTGGGCGTGGAGCTCACATTGATTCATTGCGTCGGGCACGACGATGATATACCCGATGAAGCTGAAGTTGCATCTCTTCTGGAAGCGCCTGACGGAATGCTCCGCGTTCTGGGCTTTCAATTTCCCAAAGCGGGAGCGCTGCCCGGCCATTACCTGCGCGAGTCGTACCGCTATTCATGCCAAGTGTATGAGTCTCTGCAAACAGAATGGCGCAATTTCGATTTTATATACTCCAAGGGCTACACCGCCTGGTGCCTGCTTGAACACAAGCAAAAAGGCCAGCACATGGCACCCGTCGGAGTCAAATTTCACGGTTATGAAATGTTCCAGAAAAGCGGAGACATTAAGGTGAAACTGATCCAGTTTATGCTGCGTCCGCCCGTGGTGTTTATGAACCGGGAGGCAAGTGTGGTCTTTTCATACGGTGGCGAAATCACATCGATCATCGAGAAAATGGGGGTAGAGCCCGAACGTATCGTCAACATCCCGTCGGGAATCGATGACGAATGGATTGTTCAGGCGCCCAAACAGGAAAACGGTAAGCGGCGATTTCTATTTATCGGGCGCAATGAGAGGCGAAAGGGCATCGACGAATTGCTGCGTTGCAGGGGCATTATTTCGGAAAGCGGAAGTGAATTTCACTGGGTAGGTCCCATTCCCGAGCAGAAACAATTGGACTCTGAAAGCTGCATCTACCACGGTGAAATACGTGATTCTAAAAAACTCCGCGACATCATTGACCACTGCCATGTACTGGTGACTCCGAGCCACTCAGAGGGCATGCCAAATGTGATTTTGGAAGGAATGGCCAGGGGGCTTGCCGTGATTGCAACCCGTGTAGGCGCGGTGCCCGCCTTGGTGGATGAGGAAAATGGATACCTGATCGAACCGCTGAAGCAGAGCGAGCTCAAGTCGGCCCTGAGGGAGATGAACCGCATCTCCGAAACCGAACTCACTGCCATGCGTGAAGCTTCCATTGCCCGTGTTAAAGAGGGGTTTCGGTGGTCGGCTGTGGCTGAGGAGACGCTGAGGGCCATTGAGAAGACCACGCACAATATTTCAAAAGTCAGGGAGTAATCCTGAATTTATTTTAATCGACAAGGCCTAAAAGATTTTGGCAGGCTGAGTTACAGCACTGAGCCGTTTCTACAAGCCGTCGAGAAGACTTTTGTCAACCATATTGGGCAGGGTAACCTTGAGCTGTGACTCCATTTCCATGGCACGCTTGGCGGCAAAAACTGCTCCCTCGTTGCGGGCCCAACTGCGCCGCGCGATGCCGTTGTTCACATCCCAATGCAACATGCTCGTCAGGCGTTTTTCACATTGTGGCGACCCGTCGAGCAGCATTCCGAAGCCGCCGTTAATCACTTCACCCCAGCCCACGCCGCCGCCATTGTGGAGGCTCACCCAGGTAGCGCCCCGAAAGGCGTCGCCCACAAAATTTTGTACGGCCATGTCGGCGGTGAAAGCCGAGCCGTCGTAAATGTTACTGGTTTCGCGGTAAGGACTGTCCGTTCCCGATACATCGTGGTGGTCACGGCCGAGGATCACCGGCCCGATTTCACCGAGGGCGATGGCCTCGTTGAATGCCTTGGCAATTTTCATGCGGCCTTCAGCGTCGGCGTAGAGTATGCGTGCCTTGCTTCCCACCACGAGGCGGTTTTCGTCGGCGTTTTTAATCCACTTGATATTGTCGGCCATTTGCTGACTGATTTCATCGGGAGCATTTTCCATCAACCTTTCCAATACGCGACAGGCGATTTCGTCGGTGCGCTTAAGGTCTTTGTGGCTCCCGCCGGCGCAAACCCAACGAAACGGCCCGAAGCCGTAGTCGAAACACATGGGCCCCATGATGTCCTGAACGTAAGAGGGATACTTGAAGTGTAGCCCGTCCGGTGACATGATGTCGGCGCCGGCGCGGCTCGCTTCGAGGAGAAAGGCATTTCCGTAATCGAAAAAGTAGGTGCCTTTGGCCGTGTGTGCATTCACGGCTGCCGCGTGTCGGCGCAGTGATTCCTGAACCAGGGCCTTAAACCCCTCGGGATCTTCGGCCATCATTTTTTTCGACGATTCGAAATCCTTGCCCGCCGGGTAGTATCCGCCTGCGAGCGGATTGTGGAGAGAGGTTTGATCCGACCCGAGGTCTATGTAAATTTCGTCTTGCAGGAAGCGTTCCCAAACATCCACCACATTGCCGAGGTAGGCGATGGACACGACTTCTTTGGCGGCTTTCGCTTCTTTCACCCTTAGGCTAAGTTGATCGAGATCTTCGATGATTTCATCCACCCAGCCCTGGCTGTGGCGGGTGTGCGCCGCTTTGGGGTTGACTTCGGCGCATACAGTGATGCAGCCGGCGATGTTGCCTGCTTTCGGCTGGGCGCCGCTCATACCGCCAAGTCCGCTGGTAAGGAACAATTTTCCGGAAAGGTCCTCTCCATCCTTTGCAATCTTGCGACCGGCGTTGAGGACAGTGATGGTGGTACCGTGTACGATGCCCTGAGGGCCTATGTACATGTATGAGCCTGCCGTCATCTGACCGAATTGAGATACGCCGAGGGCATTGAATTTTTCCCAGTCGTCGGGTTTGGAGTAGTTGGGAAT
>JAIVHQ010000302.1 GCA_020200995.1 Flavobacteriales bacterium | reverse complement strand
AGCCCAAGGCATGCTGTCAAATGCAATCAGCATGGTAGACAAGCTTGCTAAGAACAACATTATCCACAAGAACAAGGCGGGAAACCTGAAGTCGAGCCTCACGAGGTACGTGAACTCTCTTTAATTTCCGACTTCTATACCTAGTGAACCCGTTGCCCGATCGGCAGCGGGTTTTTTCGTAAATGGTGATTTTTTCGATCGACCTTAAATTCGGTTCTTAAAGGGGGCTTCTAAGCTCTTTTGTTTTTCAGGACCCTGCCTCGACTCACACTTTTTCAGCGGCCTTCAGCAAGACTTTACCCGTCATTTCGGCGGGGATATCAATGCCCATAAGGGTGAGGATAGTCGGAGCCAAATCTCCGAGTTTGCCGTCTTTTACGGGAAGACTTTCGTTGCCGTCTACCATGATGCAGGGCACAAGATTGGTGGTGTGGGCTGTGTTTGGCGAGCCGTCGGGGTTGATCATCATGTCGCTGTTGCCGTGGTCGGCAATCACGATGGTGGTGTAGCCCGATTCAAGGGCTTGCCCGATGACGCTTTTGGCGCAGGCATCCACAGTTTCGCAAGCTTTTACGGCGGCTTCAAATACGCCCGTGTGTCCCACCATATCGGGGTTGGCAAAATTGAGACATACGAAGTCGACTTCGCCTTTTTTCAATTCGGGATTGATTTTTTCAACGATGTCCTGCGCGCTCATTTCCGGCTGCAGGTCGTAGGTAGCCACTTTTGGAGAGGGGCACAGCAGGCGGGTTTCGCCATCGAAAGCTTTCTCTCGACCACCCGAAAAGAAAAACGTGACGTGGGGGTATTTTTCGGTCTCCGCGATGCGAATTTGTTTTTTTCCGTGGGCTTCGAGCACTTCACCAATGGTGTTTCGAAGGTTGTCTTTTTCGAACAGCACCGTTACTCCGTTGAAGGTCTCGTCGTAGTTGGTAAAAGTAATGTAGCGAAGGTCGAACCGTTTCATGTCCTGTTCGGGAAAATCGCGCTGTGTGAGTGCCTGCGTAATTTCGCGGCCGCGGTCGGTGCGGAAATTAAAGCAGATTACCACATCACCGGGCTCGATCATTCCGACGGGTTCTCCGTTTTCGTCGGTGCGAATGATCGGGTTAATAAATTCGTCGGTCACACCGTCTGCATATGCCGCGACCATGGCTTCGGCAATATTTTCAGTTTTTGTACCAACGCCTTTCACCATAGCATCGTAGGCCAGCTTCACCCGCTCCCAGCGATTGTCGCGGTCCATGGCGTAGTAGCGGCCTATCACGCTCGCCACGGTGCCCGTGCTGTGGGCAAGGTGTTCGCGGAGGTCATTGAGGTAGTGCAGGCCACTTTTGGGGTCCGTGTCGCGTCCGTCGGTGAAGGCGTGGATGAAGGCTTGGTCGATTCCGTTGGCTTTGGCCGCGTCGCAAAGGCCCTTGAGGTGGTCGATGTGGGCGTGCACACCGCCATCTGACACGAGGCCGCAGAAATGCACTTTTTTGCCGCTGTCTTTTGCATATTCAAATGCTTCGCGCAGGTGCGGGTGCTTTGCCAGGTCGCCATCTTTGACAGCTTTGTTGATCTTCACCAGGTCCTGATACACCACACGGCCGGCCCCAAGATTCATATGCCCCACTTCCGAATTGCCCATCTGACCTTCAGGAAGGCCTACTGCCAGTCCCGAGGCATCTAGTTTGGAGTGGGCATAATTTTGGAAAAGGCTGTCCACAAATGGCGTATTCGCGGCATCTATGGCCGAAACTTTTTTATTGGTAGCGATGCCCCATCCGTCAAGGATCATCAGGATTACTTTTTTATTCATGGCTTTGGTTGATGTTTAAATAACACGGTCGTTGTGTAGACCGTGAAATTCGCGATAATCGCCGCAATCCCCAAATCGAAGGCCTGCGAATTTTCCCCGGCCATCGCGAAAATCTGAAATACGAGAGCATTGCGGCAAACACATGGTCACGAAAGGTCGCTGTTAATTTTTATATTTATCGCATTAACCAAATCAAGATGAACAACCTCCCCGAAGTTTCTGGAATAAAGTCATGGGCCGAAGACGATCGCCCTCGCGAAAAACTGCTCTACAAAGGACGACAATCACTTTCCGATGCCGAGCTCATTGCCATCCTCCTCGGCTCCGGGAGCAGAGACCTCACCGCGGTCGATCTGGCCAAACAGATGCTCGCCGGCAGCGAAAACAAACTCGCCAACCTGGCCCGAATGCAGGTGGACGACCTGAAAAAGTACAAGGGCATCGGCGAGGCGAAGGCGGTCACCGTGGTGGCAGCGCTGGAGCTGGGCCGCCGCAGGCGTGCAGAAACGGGCGAGGTGAAGGAGCGGATCAGCAACAGCCGCTCCGCCTATGAGTTGATGAGCGGCATACTTTCCGACCTCGATCACGAGGAGTTTTGGATTATTCTGCTCAGCAGGTCGCACCGCTACAAGGGCAAGGTGTGCATCAGCCGAGGTGGTATCGCCGGCACTGTGGTCGATCTGCGGCTTATTTTCAAACCTGCCATCGAGCGCCTTGCATCCTCCATTATCCTCTGCCACAACCATCCGAGTGGAAATTTACGCCCCAGCAGCCAGGATATCAGCCTTACCAAGAAGGTGGTGCAAAGCGGGAAAATGCTGGATATCCTGGTCAATGACCACATCATATTTTGCGACGACGGATTTTATAGCTTTGCCGACGAAGGTCTCATCTCATCCTGATTCATGATTCTGACACATCCGAGGTCTACAGGGCTCAGAGCAATTGAATTTTTCACGGTCCAAATAATCGCGGCCCAATGATTCGCATTGCCGCAGCGGAAGTCACAGCGCGATTTGAATACGTCGCTGATTTTATTTTTCGGCAGGTGCTGAAAACGGAATACTGCATGGTGAAGTCCGGCGAGACGGGCTGCAGTGACAGCGCGGTGCTGTATTACGGACTAGGTCCGAAAGGTGCAGCGCATAGGGTAGAGGCAACCGGAATTTGCGGTGACACAAAACTGCCCGAAGTGCTTCCCGCACCTGTCGATGTGGACGGCATACCGGTGATTTATCCGGCTGAAGATTCCGATGCGTTTTCATTCGACGTATTTTCGGCGGTGTTTTTTTGCCTTTCGCGTGCCGAAGAGTTCATCATTAAAGAACGCGACGAGCACGGCCGCTTCACCTCGGCTTCATCGATATTTGCGCCTTGGGTTGAGCAGCCTTATGCTGATCGCTGGATTTTCCTTTTCGGAAAATGGCTGGTCGAAAGGGGGCTGCTTGAATCGCTGCCTGTGACGGAGCGCAGGTGGATCAACACGGTCGATATCGACATTGCCTTTGCTTTCAAAGGTCGCGGGCTGATTCGCAATATGGGGGCCACTGTGCGCGATTTGCTCAAACTACAGTTCAGGCGCACGGCGTTGCGGTTCTCTGTTTTTGCCGGAAGGCGCCCCGACCCCTACGATACCTATGCTATTGTGGAAAATGAGGGTGATGCAGCTGCCGAGACTATTTGCTTCGTGCTCAGCGGGGAGCGCGGGGGATACGACATCAATCTGGATCCCGGCCATTCCAAAATGCGGGGCTTAATACTCAGGCTGAAAAAATTTGCAGAAGTGGGCATTCACCCTTCGTATGCTGCTCACGAAGATCGCGATACAACCCAAAATGAGATTGATAAGCTGACGACAGCAGCGGGAGAAAGACCGCGCTCATCGAGGTTTCACTTCCTTCGCTTTTCGCTTCCCGCATCGTTCAGGCTGCTGACCGAATGCGGCATAAAGCGAGATTATAGCATGGGTTATGCTGACGCAGTGGGGTTCAGATCAGGCACAGCCCGGCCGCACACTTTTTTTGATTTGCAACACAATGCTATACTCCCGGTTGAGGTGGTGCAACTTCACGCCATGGACAGCGCTATGAACCATTATATGCATCTCACGCCTGACGAGGCCGGAGAAAAGCTTAAGGTTTTGTACGACACTGTTGAGGAAACGGGCGGAGACTTCGTGACTGTGTGGCACAACCACAGCCTTTCCGAAACCGAAGAATGGCAGCACTGGCGAAAAGTTTACACTGACTTTGCGCAATACGTTCGGCAAAAGGTATAATTCACGTACATTAGCACAGCACCAAATATTACTCAAGCAACATGATCCACGAGTTAGGCAAAACCAATTCTATTTTCAATCAATTTCTAAGTGAAATCAGGTCGGAGTCCATACAGAAGGACCGCGCACGGTTCAGG
>JAIVHQ010000301.1 GCA_020200995.1 Flavobacteriales bacterium | reverse complement strand
GTGCTTTGTTTGTCGGGCAGCAGCTCGGCTGGGAGGAGCAACGCGTGGCGCTAAAGTTCAGCTTCAGCCCGAGCGGACTGGCTCAATACCGCCCTGAGACCCTCGGATCCAACGATCTCGAGCGCGCGATCAAGGATTACAACGGACAAACGTATTGGCTTTCGGTAAATCCCGGGAGTTTTAGGCCTGGCGGTGCCAAACTTCTGCCCTGGCTCAATGTGGCCCTCGGGTACAGCGGCTTCGGAATGCTGGGCGGGGCGGCCAATCCCGATTTCAACAATGCGGGTGATGCCCTCCCAGAGATGGAGCGCTACCGCCGCTATTTTTTGAGTTTTGATGTGGATTTGACGCGGATTTCCACAAAATCGAAATTCCTGCGCACGGTTTTCAGCACTTTCGGATTTGTGAAAATCCCCGCGCCTGCTGTAGAGTTCAGCCGCGGAGACTTGCATTGGCACTGGATTGTGTTTTGAGATAATCTCAGTACAGCAACACCGCATGCACCGGCAGGTGGTCGCTGAATCCGCCGTAGTATTCGGTTCCGCCATAAGAGCGGTTGGGTTTTTCGTCGCCGTATTTGGGGTCGGTAAAAAGCATTTCCGGTGTGGAATACGGTTTGGCACTGCCTTCTTTCACCATGATCGGCCCGCCCTCTACCATGGTACGGCTCACGATGATTTGGTCCAGAAAGCCCCATTCGCCGCGGTAGTTGTACGTTCCACGGTGCTCTTCTTCCATGCCGAGCATCAGGTTTACGAGCAGTCCGGATTCGTTTGCCCCTTTTGCGGAAAGCACCTCACTCACTGAGTTGTTGTCGGGGTAGTCATTAAAATCACCCATGATTAACACAGACGCATTCTGGTTTTGGCTGATGATGGCATCAGTGGCTTCGCGCAGCACCTTCGCTGCTGCAAGGCGGTTGGGCTCACTGGCTTCCTGTCCGCCGTAACGTGAGGGCCAATGGTTCACAAACACATGTAGCAGGGGACCACCTTTGAGGTAGCCATTTACGTATAGGATTTCCCGCGTGGGGCGGTTGTCATGCCCGAGATTTACGAATAGTGTTTCGATGTGCTCGGGGCTGAATATTTTTTTGCGGTAGATTATGGCCGCATCTATACCTCTTGTATCGAGGCTGGTAAAGTGTATTACATCGTATTTTCCCTTGGCGAGGGCATCTACGGCGATCAGGTCGCGTAGCACTGCTTCATTTTCTACTTCGCAGAGACCCACGATGGCGGGGAGGTCCTCACCCATGCCCGAGATGACGGTGGCTAGTTTGGCAGTTTTCTCGCGGTAGCGCTTAGAATTCCAGCCGTATTTGCCGGAAGGCGTAAAATCTTCGTCTCCCTTCTCGGGATCATTGATGGTGTCAAATAAATTTTCAACATTGTAAAAGCCGACGGTCACCTCGCGGGGCTTTCTGACTTCCCCTTCCATCGATATCAGGCCGTCGTTGCGGTCAATGGCAAAAAGCAGCGACAAAGTGGTCAAAAACAGCGCTGGCACCGCCAGGTTTATTAGTCGGCTTGCATTTTTATTCATAAGCTTCATCTTTGAAGGGTGTGGCAAAAATAGCAGAAAAGGTTTTCTTTGCATGACAAACTTTGCAAGATGTCAGTGAATCCCGGCGATAAGGTTCAATTTCTCAATGAGGAGGGAGGCGGCACCGTGATCAGGGTTTCAGCCCAAAAAGCCGTGGTGGAAGACGAGCACGGTTTCGAGCGCATCATGGCTATCACTGAGTTGGTGCCCCTTTCCGGGAAAAATGAATGGCGCAAACGACTCTCCGAAGCCGAGCCGCCGCTGAAGCCCGAAGAGGGGAATCCCAAACCCGTAAAAAAAGTTCGCAAGCCGCCGATTGAGGTCGAAGAAGTGGATCTGCACATTCAGCACCTCGCCGATCGGTACAAGCAAATGACGAACCGCGAAATCGTGCTGTTGCAAATGTCCCATTTTCGGTCGGCAGTGAAGGGCGCCCGCGAGCGGAAGGCAAGTTCCCTGATTGTGATTCACGGAGTTGGAAAGGGCGTGCTCAAGGCCGAAATCAGGACGGCGCTCAAAGACATGGAGCGCTGCAGTTTTGAGGACGCCAATTACCTGAAGTACGGGTATGGCGCCACGGAGATTCGGTTTTGGTGATTATTGATTCACCTCGAGTACCCCGTCTCTAAACTCCATCGAAATGGCTTTCCCGTGGCGCTCACCGCACATGCTCCATGGTTCGGGAAGCGAGGGGGTATCTGTGGGAAACCAGTTGCGGTCGAGCTCGGTGAGAATCACAAGGCCCTCCTCGTCGCCGGCGGCGCAAAAGGTGGTGAAATTGCCGCTGTATCGCGCGATGCCCGCGCCGTGATGGAGGGTGTCAAAACTGTTTTTTACCGATTCCGATGGCGTGCCGATTTCGCTAATGCAGCGTAGGCATTCGGGCCGGAACCCTCCGCGGGCCCGGTCTTTGAGGTTGTGGCGGGCGATGAGCTCCACGATATTTCCGGCGGGATCGCGAAAATAAATGGAGTGGGCATTCCATGAGGTAAAATCGATCACCTCGCTGCCTGTATCGGGGTCGGGGAGCAGATCGGTGAAGGTTTTCAGAAAGGTGCGGGCATTTTCTACCTGATCAGAGGGGATGTTCAAGGCAAAGTGGTAGCGGTGCTCACGTTCCGAGGGTTGCAGGATGAGCTTGCTCCGGCCGAATTGCAGTCCGATATTGCCGTTTTCCGGAAAGGAAGTCACTCCGAAGTGCTTCACGTAAAAGGCCGCGAGCAAATCGGGAGCCCGTGTGCTGATGTGCAGGGTATCAATTTTCACAAGGCAAAAGATAGGGATTTCGAAGAGAATGAATGCGCGGTAAATTCTCGCAAAGTGTGGTAAAAACACTAAGTTCTGTTTCGGGGTTAAATTTAATATCTTGAAACAGGGGTTAAATCGCCTGAATTGCTTACCTTTGCGGATTCTTAAGCTAGGCTTGTTTGCAATGCTACACAGCCTCTTTAGAAGACCACTAAGAAAATTCCCGTGAAAGAAGAATACAAACGCTGGTATTCACCCACCCTGAGCCAGGATTTTGAAATGCTCGTTTACGGCCACTTCGGCACTCCGGTCATTGTGTTTCCCAGTACGATGGGGCGCTTTTTCGATAGCAAGGACTTTAAACTTATCGACTCCGCTGCCCACGTCATTGAGCAGGGAAAGGTGAAGCTTTTTTGTGTGGACAGTGTGGACAAGCACAGCTGGTACAACAAAAGCATTCACCCGTCCGACAGGATCCGCAACCACAACGTGTACGATCAATTCATCTGCGACGAGATCATCAATGCCCTGCGCCACGATTATGGCATCCAAAAAGTGGCCGTGGCGGGCGCGAGCTTCGGTGGCTATCACGCGGTCAATTTTGCACTCAAACACCCCGACATGGTGAGCCACGTGTTCAGCATGAGTGGAGCTTTCGATATTCGATCTTTTATGGATGGTTATTACGGCGATGAAGTGTACTTCAACAATCCCGTAGATTACCTCCCGGGCGACAACAACCCCGAGCTTTGGAATTTGAACATCACGCTGGGCTACGGGGAGTGGGACATCTGCAAAGATGCCAACCTGCGGCTCTCGCGTATCTTGGACGACAAGGGGATCTCCCATTGGCTGGACGAATACAAATGGGCCGAACACGACTGGCCCCTGTGGCGTCAAATGTTTCCCAAGTACCTATCACTGCTTTAAGAACCTCAACCCCAAATCCAACACCCCCTTTTTTAACCCAATCTCAATATGAAAAAAATCGGAATTTTATTCGGTCAGGAAGATACCTTTCCACAAGCATTTATCGACCGTGTCAATTCGAAAAACGTTAAGGGCATCACTGCCGAAGCCGTTTCTATCGACAAAGTAATGCAGGCCGAGCCCACGGAATACGCCGTGATCATCGACCGCATTTCGCAAGATGTGCCTTTCTATCGCGCTTATTTAAAAAACGCCGCCATCGGCGGAGCTGCGGTCATGAACAACCCCTTCTGGTGGAGCGCCGACGAGAAATTCTTTAACAATGCCCTCGCCATTCACGAAGGTGTGGCGGTGCCCAAAACAGTATTGCTTCCCTCGCACGACCGCCCGGACGATACCGATGAAAAATCATTCCGCAACCTCAAATTCCCTTTCGATTGGGACGGAATATTTAAATACATCGGATTTCCCGCTTACATGAAGCCCCACTCGGGCGGTGGCTGGAA
>JAIVHQ010000099.1 GCA_020200995.1 Flavobacteriales bacterium | reverse complement strand
CTTTGGCTTTGAGAAGTTCGTGGGAGACTTTCTGAAATGGTCGACCAAAATCATAAGTAAACCCCGAAGTGTCGGGCTGTTCCCTGCCCTCCAACACGTTTTGAAGGTCGGTCAGGTTTCCCAAATGTGAATAGCGATACAGACCGAAACGCTGGTTGAACTTCGAATAATACACTTCAGCTTTGAAAGCATCTCGGCGATAGCCCAAGGCATAGGAGTAATTCCATTCCTCCACTCCCGTGTTGGTCAGAAAATTTCGAGAATCGCGCATGGAGCCCAGCTTTTTCAATGATCCCTGGAGGCGATAGTGAAGGCCCTCAACCATCGGCAGAGACCCGCTGAGCTCTGCTGCCGTTGATCCACCGCGCCCGTTTGACTGCAAGCCGGTCTGTACCTTTCCGGAAAATTCATTCTGCGCGAAGACATCAGGTGGCTCCACGAGCAGCACACCTGCGATGGCGTCGGAGGCGTAACGCAATGCGTCAGGACCTTCAATGATGGCAAGAGATTGGGCAATATAGCTGTCAATTTCGGGTGAATGCTCCGAGCCCCAGTATTGGCCCTCCTGCCTGATGCCGTTGTTCATGAGCAACAGGCGGTTGCTGTGCATCCCTCTGAAAACAGGCTTTGCAACGGAATTTCCCGTTTGCATCATCCGCATGCCTGGCAGCAGTAAGGCCATCTCAGCGAGCTGCTTTCCCGACTCCTTCTGCAAAGCAGCGCTGCGCACCTCAACGCGGGTGAGCTCACGGGTGCGCTCCCTTTCTGAGGAAATTTCCACTGCCACCAGGTCTTCCTCACTGTGGGTGAGGTAAATGGTAACCGCAGTATCACCTGTCAAATGGAGGTCGTAGCGCTCCGGACGGCATCCCACATGAGAAATTATAAGGGATAACTGCCCTCTGCACAAATTCCTGATTCTAAAAGTTCCCGCGCTGTCAGTGGCTGAAGCATTCCCCGTTTCGACGTGCATCACTGTGGCGAATGAAAGTCCCCGCTCGGTATTGCGATCGATCACAGTGCCTAGAAGCTCAATATCACAAGTACTTTGTCCAAACCCGAATAGGGTCGACAACATGATGTAAATCAATATATAGAACTTGCGAAAGTTCATTAAACTTTTGTAAAAAAAATGAAGGAGGAAAAAGGGAAGGGAATAATAGCTCGTGGCCAGGCCGAAATCAGGCCACAGGCGGGCCCCTCAGGGTCGGGCACTCAACCCGAAAAGCGAGCGAGGTCGCTTCCGGCATGCTGCGGAAAAAACCGATGAGAAGTGTTGACACCTCTCCGACAGCTGATGCGATGTGCGTGTGCTCATGCACGAGGAATTGGGCACAACGGGCACAGGTATCACTGTGGCTGTCGTCACTCACAGCAGACTCAATCGGGGAATTAGCACCGGTCTCGCCATCTTCACTGTGGGCAGTTTCGGAATGACTGCAGGCGTGGTGAGAGTGAATTGATTCCACCTGATGCAGATCAGCGTGCAGCAAAGCGTGGAAGCTTCCCTCTGCAAGGGTCAGCATGAAGGCCATCAAAAAGAAGGCGGAAAGACTACGTTTTTGTCTGCTGCGCATAATCAGTCTGCAAAGATAGTTAATTATACCATGTTGCAATAACACCGGTAGTAATACACGTCCGCAGCTCGTATCATCTTTACGAAAAACTGCGTTCGGTAGTGGCTCATACCGTATTATTGCCCAAAGTGATTGAATGTAGTTGCTCGACGAAAGCTACAGAAGTGGCTTTGCCACTACCGGCGAATATGTCGAAACATAACCCGGTGCAGACCTATCCCGGGAATATCGAAAGGTTCTGCTGTGATTTGAAACCCGAGGGTTTCATAAAAAGGGATGGCCACCTCACGGGCATTGCACCACATCACGTCGTTCGTTTTTTCCGAAAGGGCTCCACCAATACCCGCAAAAAAGCCAAGTGCAAAGCGTACGATTGCCTTCCCGTAGCCCTCTCCCCTCACGGAAGGGTGCGTGGCCATGCCGCGAAGCTGCACGAGACGTTTACCGTGAACTGCAGGATGAGACGCTTGGTAAAATGAGGCGATCCCCTCCACCTTTCCCTCGCTGTTGAAAGCTGCAAAATGCACTGTATCCGGGTCATCATCACCGGCGAAAACGCAATCGGCAAGTATGCCGCCCGGCCTGAGTACCTCGAGCCTCAGGGGGTAGACTGCTTCAGCCTTTACTCGTTCAATTCTCATGGTCGCGAAAGTGTGAAAGTGTAGCCTTACTACTGAAGCCAACTACAGGGCCGGAAAAATTCAATACGGAATGCCGGTTTTGCGGTAGATGAAATGCAGCAGCCAAGCGGGGCCAATCATCAGGAATTTCAAGTCGTCAAAAAAGGATGGCTTTGCACCTTCGATTTTATGGCCGATAAACTGACCCACCCAGCTCAGCACGAATACAGCCGTGAAAAAGATCCAGACATTCCCCTCAAAAGCGATGTGAGCGGCATTCACCAGCCAAAGGATCAATGCTGAAACCACTGCCATACCAAGGGTGATGCTCAATGACAACCTCAGAAAAAAAAGAATACCGACAAAGACCAGAAGGGTGCCCGCGTGAATGTAGGGCTCCCACCCAAGTGGAAAACGATCAGAGACAAAACCGAAAGGAATGAGTGAAAGAATGCCGACGATCGAAAAGAAAATAAGCGGCACACAAATCCAGTGCACCGCCTTGTTTGTCGGATTTTGATGGCTCTCGCCGTACTTGTCAAACCAGTCCTGAATGGTCATAATCTTCACGATTTTGGTTTGAAATTACACAATTCTAGTCAATGGTTTGCAACCTGAAGCGCAACCACGATATGGACTACTAAAAAGCCCGACCAAAATGGCCGGGCTCAGGTTCTATATATCGCTTGAACATTTATCCTCCAAAATCATCAAAGGCAACGTTCTCGGGCGGCACACCCCAGTCGTCAACCATTTTCAGCACAGCTGCATTCATCAATGGAGGCCCGCAGAAGTAAAATTCAATGTCTTCAGGAGCATCATGCTTTTTAAGGTACTGATCAATTACGGCTTGGTGAACAAAGCCTGTAAATCCATCCCCTTCATCTTCAATGTTATCTTTCACCTTCCAGTTGTCGTCGGGCATAGGCTCTGACAATACAACGTGGAATGAGAAATTGGGAAACTCCTTTTCGATGTTTCTAAAGTGCTCCAGGTAAAACAGCTCTCGCTTGGATCGTCCTCCGTACCAGAAAGATACTTTTCGATCGGTCTTGAGCGTGTGAAAGAGATGAAATAAATGTGAGCGCATGGGTGCCATACCTGCTCCACCACCGATGTAAACCATTTCCGCTCCGGTATCCTTAATAAAGAATTCACCATAAGGACCTGAAATGGTGACCTTATCGCCCGGCTTGCAACCAAATACGTAAGAAGAGCAGATGCCCGGATTTACGTCCATCCATTTGTTTTTAGCGCGATCCCAAGGCGGGGTGGCGATACGGATATTGAGCATCACGATCTGGATGTATCCGCCCGCTTCGAAATCCAGGTTTTCACCTTCGGGAAGGCGAACTACAAATTCTTTAATGAAGGAAGCTACGTTGTAATTGGAAACCACTTCGCATTCCCATTTCTTGATTCCGAAAATCTCTTCCGGAATCCCGATTTTCATGTCTTGCTTCACCTTCACCTGACAACCCAATCGCCAGTTTTCTGATATTTCCTTTCGGGAAAAGTAGGGCGCTTCGGTCGGTAGGATTTCTCCACCTCCTTCAAACACCTGGCACTTGCACATCGCACATGTACCGCCGCCACCACATGCAGAGGGAAGAAAAATCTTCTGGTTTCCCAATGTAGTCAGGATGGTATCACCGGCGTCTACTTCCAATGTCTTCTCTCCATTGATCAGAAGCTTTACAGCTCCCGAAGGAGCTAATTTTGATTTTGCGAAAAGCAGTAAGCTAACAAGCAAAAGAATAACGATCAGGAAGGCTGCAATGGTGGCAATAATTGTCGTTGTCATTTATCTATCTTTTTCTGTGTTTGAAACAACCAAAGCGGCTTTAAAGTTCAATTCCCATAAAGGCCATAAAGGCTATGCCCATAAGTCCTGTTATGATAAATGTGATACCCAAACCTCTCAACGGCGCAGGTACATTCGAATAGCGAATCTTTTCTCGAATAGCGGCAATTCCAACAATCGCGAGTAGCCATCCCACACCGCTGCCGAGACCGAACACAGTCGCGTCGCCGATGGTGGTATACTGTCGCTCTTGCATAAAGAGCGAGCCGCCGAGAATTGCGCAATTTACCGCGATAAGCGGAAGGAATATACCAAGTGCACCGTAGAGTGCGGGAGCGAATTTCTCAACAACCATCTCAACAAGCTGCACCATAGATGCGATGACCGCGATAAACATGATAAAGCTCAAAAAGCTAAGATCTACTGTTGCGAACGACTCATCTACCCATGTAAGCGCGCCTTCGGCGAGCACAAAGTTTTCCAAAAGGAAATTGATCGGAACCGTAATTCCAAGTACAAAAATCACGGCAAACCCGAGGCCAACGGCTGTCTTTACCGTTTTTGAAACCGCGAGATAAGAGCACATACCAAGGAAGTATGCGAAAATCATGTTGTCGATGAAAATCGACTTGACGAAAATATTTAATGCTTCCATGCTTTCTTAGTTCTCTTCAATAAGTTTGGTATTTCTGGACCTTTGAACCCAGATAATAATGCCTACCACGATCAATGCCATCGGAGGCAGAATCATCAGGTTGTTATTGGCATACCCGAATTCAAAAAATCCGTCGGGAATAAACTTGATTTGGCCTATGCCGGGAAAGCTGATGGCACCGGATCCGAATACCTCGCGGGCAATGGCTACGGCCACCAAAATCCAAGCATATCCCATGGCATTTCCAATGCCGTCGAGGGCAGAAGGAAACACCTTATTACCCATAGCGAAAGCCTCAAATCGGCCCATAATGATACAGTTGGTAATGATCAGCCCTACAAATACGGACAATCGCTCACTGATGTCGGGCAGAAAAGCCTTGAGTATCTCGTTGACGAGGATCACAAGTGAAGCCACCACCACCAATTGGACAATAATTCGAATCCGCGACGGGATTATATCTCGCAGGACAGAAATAATAATGTTTCCGAAGAACATCACAAAAACCACTGACAGCGCCATTACTACTGCCTGCTGCACCTGCACGGTAATGGCAAGGGCTGAGCAAATACCAAGTACCTGGACAGTAATCGGATTATCGTCGTCGAGCGGGTCAGTGAGCAGTCTTTTATTTTTGGACGAAAACAAAGGTTCCTTGGGAACTTCCGCCACTTCCGGGAGTTTTTCTTCTAAAGTTTCTGTGCTCATCTCAGTTCCGTTATGTTTGCTTTTTTACTCTGAAAATATTTGTCATAAACGCCGAATGTGCGACGCATCATCTCCTGAACGCCGACGCTGGTGATCGTTCCGCCCGTGATACCGTCCACGGCATGGGGATCACTTGAGGTGTCTCCGCTTTTCTTCACATCCACCGATACCATGTTTCCGCTATCGTCGTAGATCTGCTTTCCTTCAAAAGGCTCTTGGAAAAATCCTTCCGAGATTTCCGCTCCGAGACCCGGAGTTTCAGATTTATGGGAAAAAACGGCTCCATAGATGGTATTGTAATCACCTTTGAGGGCTACGTAGCCCCAAATCGGGCCCCACAATCCTTTACCTACCATCGGAACAACCACAAGTTCTGTCCCATCCACTTCAGCGAGGTAAGCGGGATAGCTTCTGTCTTCGGGCTTCATATTGGGGTTGCGATATTCCTTCTGTACATCAATATTAAAAGGGTCATCAGCGTCCTGTGCATCCACTTTACCCTGGCGGTTGGCAATTACCTCACCGCTGTGGTTCAATGTGATTCGCTCTTTGATGTTTGCGTAAAAAAGGTCAGACGCATTATCTCTATTGGCTTCCACACCTACTGAGCTCAAAATGCTGATCATCTCTTTTTGTATGGCGTTTTCCACCTGCCGCGGCTTGAGGGATATAGCGGCGAAGGAGAGCGTAGCACCTACGATGATCACCATCAGAATGGCGAAGGTGAAGGTAAACGCATTGCTGTTTTTGTTAATTGCCATAATTAGGCTGTTTTAAGTGTTTTAAATCTTTTCAATCGCTTGTTGATGTTGGCTTGCACCACGAAATGGTCTACGGTGGGCGCCATCACATTCATAAAGAGTATGGCCATCATGATGCCTTCGGGATAGGCAGGATTTACCACGCGAATCAATATTCCCAAAAGCCCAATGAGAAAGCCGTAATATACCTTTCCGCGTGTGGTTTGGGCCGCAGAAACGGGATCAGTAGCCATAAAAACAACTCCAAAAAGAAAGCCTCCCATGACCAATTGATGCCACCACGGCACCTGAAGGTAAAGGTTGTCGGGGAAATATGCGGGGCCGATCAGATTGAAAATACCACCCATCACAGCGCCGCCGACGATGCCCCAAAAGATAATTCTCCAACTGCCTATGCCTGTAAATATGAGAAGGGCTGCTCCCAGGAGGATGGCCAGGGCTGAGGTCTCACCAATACTACCGGGAATCAATCCGATAAAGGATGCCATAAAGCTATCAGCAACGCTGGCGTAAGCTGTACCTGCCGCGTCATAAAAGTTAGCGCCTCTCTCAACAGCCTGACCCAAAAGGGTTTCTCCGGTGTATCCATCCACGGTGCTTCCGCCACCCGTGGTGCTGATCCACACCTTATTTCCCGCCATTTCGGTCGGGTAAGCGAAAAAGATAAATGCACGTGCAGTGAGCGCCACGTTCAGGATATTCATACCGGTTCCGCCAAAAACTTCTTTTACAAAAACCACGGAAAAAGCAGTGGCAACACCGACCATCCAAAGCGGTACATCTACAGGCATAATCAAAGGGATTAACATCCCCGAGACCAAAAAGCCTTCGTAGATGGCATGGCCCTTTTTAATGCAAAATATGAATTCAACTCCCAAACCCACACCGTAAGATACTATGATGAGCGGAATTAATTTCCCAAATCCGAACAGGGCCATTTCAATGAGTGTGGCCTCCTGTCCCATGGCCATGAAGTGCTGGTAGCCGAGGTTGTACACCCCGAAGAGCAAAGCGGGAATCATGGCGAGAATCACCAAAAACATGGTGCGTTTCATGTCGATCGAATCGCGAATGTGGGCACCCTTAGAAGTGGTGTGATCGGGAACAAATGCGAATGTCTCAAGGGCATCATACACCGGCCAGTACTTCTCCAACTTTCCGCCCTTCTCAAATACCGGTCTTACTTTTCCGAGTAAATTATCAACTGCTTTCACTGCTGCTTTCTTTAATTATGATGCAAATTCTTTTCTCATGTCATTGAGCCCTTGTCGCACTACTTCCTGTATGTTGATTTTGGAAGTACAAACGAATTCACAAAGGGCAAAATCCTCGTCATCCACTTCGTAAATTCCGAGTTTTTCCATGGAGTCGATGTCATTAATCATTATTGCTTTGATCAATTGCATCGGATAAATGTCAAAAGGAAATACTTTTTCGAGCTCGCCGGTCACGACGAAAGCGCGTTTCTCACCATTGAGATTGGTATCCAATCGATACGTTTTGTTTGGAAACAACCAGGTGGGATAAGCCCTCGAAAGGCTAAACTTGTCGAGCCCCGGCGAAAGCCAGCCGTCAGTAATCAAAAATTTCTTCTCGTCACCTTCGGGAATCACAGTCATTT
>JAIVHQ010000098.1 GCA_020200995.1 Flavobacteriales bacterium | reverse complement strand
GCCTTTTAGCGTCGGGGAGCGGGCGGGATGATATGATTGGTTAATGGCATCCGAAGTATTCGTGCGGTAGTGTCCTTCAGGGTTGGGGAGCGGGAGAGATGATATGATCGTGATGTGTTGAGGATATGGTGATATGATTGGTTGATGGCATCCGAAGTGGACTCATGGGGTGAGGCCTTTCAGGGCCCGGGAGCGGGAGGGGTTCCTGCCCGCCGCGGCGGGATGACTGACTTAAAAAAGTGGAAGGCAGCTCGCGGACTTTTCGGAAGGCCACTAATTAGAGTCTGTCCATTTAGTCGAGAGTCTGATTCAGAAAGTTCATTATCAAGTCCCCAGACCAAGCTGAAAGCATGGGCGCACGCAGGGTTGAAAAGCAAGGAGTCCTGCCGCGGCGGGATGACTGCCTTAGGAATAAGTGCAACGCCGATCGAAGATCAAGTCTTTAGATCAAGCCGCAGGCATGACCGAAGGCATGAGGATAGCCTCTCAGGATATCCACCAACCATAGTCTTTTAATAGATTTAAGTGGCTGGATCATAAAGTTCGATAGCAACGCGCACGCAGTTCTAAAAACAAGGAGTCCCGCCGCGGCGGGATGACTGACTTAAGAAAGTGCAAGGCAGATAGCGGACTTTATGGACAGCCACTATCCAAAAAACAGCGGCACCGCCCAAAGACAATACAAAACAATAAAAACCACACTGATCACATTGATCCAAAAGCCGGCCCTCACCATGTCGCTCATGCGGATGTAGCTCGCCGAAAAGACCACGGCGTTGGGCGGGGTGGCGATGGGCAGCATAAATGCACAACTCGCGCCGAGGGTGAGCGGAATGGCCAGCTCGAGCGGGGGCCCGCCGCAATCGAAAGTCCCCCGCCAAAAAGCAGGAGGATGTCCCAGGGCATGCGCTTCATGTCTTTCCAGGTCATCAGCGGTTTTTTGCGCGGGTCGGTTACGACAAACATGGTCACCGCCCCGGCCATGCCTATCAGCGGGTCGCTCAGAAAATCGAGGCCGGGCAATTCTGCCAGCGGCGCCCGCGCCACCCAGAGCAGCGCCGTGCTGCCGAATACCACCGCCACGCGTTTTTCGCCGGCGCTCATGTTGCCCATCGTTTTCAGCCGTTCGGTCACCATGTGGCGCATGCCGTACATGGTAAAAGTCGGCACCCTGAAAAGGATGCGCGTATTGACAAAAAGCACAACCAAAAACAGGACGGCGGCAAAGGGCAGGGCGAACATGATCCACTGTCCGAAACCGATTTCATAGCCGATCTCGTCCGAGAGTACTCCCGCCAGCACCAGGTTCGGCGGGGTTCCGATGATGGTCGCGGTGCCACCTATATTTGCCGCAAAGGCAAGCCCGAGCAGGAGGCTCACCGCAAATCGGTTTTTTAAGCCCTTATCGGAAAATTGGCCCTCCAGCAGCCCGATCACCGAAATCCCGATGGGCAGCATCATCACCGCAGCGGCCGTATTGCTGATCCACATCGAGAGAAATGCCGTGGCGGCCATAAAGCCGGCGATCACCTGTGTGGGGCGTTCGCCGCTCACCCGAAGAATGTTTAGCGCGAGCCGCTTGTGGATGTCCCACTTCTCGATGGCCAGTCCGAGTACAAATCCGCCGAGGAAGAGAAAGATGACCGGGTGGGCGTAATTCACTGCCGTATCGCCGATATCCACCACGCCGAAAGCGGGAAACAGGATGAGCGGAAGGAGGGAAGTGACCCCGATGGGCAGCACCTGTGTGCTCCACCAGGCCACCATCCATGCGGCCGTTCCGATCGCGGCATTTTGCGCAGGCGAGAAAGGAAGCGCTGTAAATGCTAACAATATCAATGCGGGACCGAGCAGGATTAAGGCGGTTCTCTTCAAGGTATCTTTGCAGTTGGATGCGCAAGAAAAACAAAATCCGCCGAATTCAGAAACTTTGCGGTTTTGGTTGCTCACGCACCGATCTGCTCATCGCGCTTTTAAAGTATTACCCATTTCGGCCCGGGTCCCCACCGCAATCGCACCGCATTTCTCGCCCTTTTGCCTACTTTTGCCATAAACCGATTTCAAATGAAAAAAACCGCCCTTAACCATGTGCACAAGGCCCTCGGCGCCAAGATGGTTCCTTTTGCGGGTTACGAAATGCCGGTGTCGTACACCGGTGTGATTGACGAACACCTCCAAGTGCGCGAGCACGTCGGAATATTCGATGTGTCGCACATGGGTGAGTTTTTTGTTGAAGGCGAAGGCGCCCTTCCGCTGCTTCAATATGTCACCTCCAATGATGTGGCCAAACTTACCCCCGGAAAAATACAGTACAGTTGCCTTCCCGACGGCAACGGCGGAATCGTGGACGACCTCCTCGTGTATTGTCTGGCACCGGATCGGTTTATGCTCGTGGTTAATGCTTCCAACATCGAAAAGGATTGGAAATGGATCAACAACCACAACTCATTCGAAGCCAAGATCACCGACCGCAGCGATGAGTACTCGCTTTTTGCCGTGCAGGGCCCACGCGCCGTATTCGTCCTGCGTACCCTCACCGAATTGAACCTCAAAGAGATGAAGTATTACACCTTTGAGCAGGGCCCGTTTTTGAATGTCGACAACGTCATCGTGTCGGCCACGGGTTACACGGGCTCAGGCGGATTCGAGCTATATGTGCCCAATGCAGAAGCTGAGCGCATCTGGGAAGAAATTCTCGCAGCGGGAGCCGTTGCGGAGATTAAGCCCATCGGCCTCGCTGCCCGCGATACGCTCAGGCTCGAAATGGGTTTTTGCCTTTACGGCAACGACATTGACGAGACCACTTCGCCCATTGAAGCGGGCCTCGGGTGGATCACCAAATTCAACAAGGAATTCATTGACAAGGAGAGATTGCAGGAGCAGAAGACCCACGGCACCACGCGCAGGCTGGTCGGCTTCGAAATGGAAGACCGCGGCATTCCACGCCACGCTTATCCCATCCTCAACAAGGAAGGGGAGACCATCGGCCATGTGACCTCGGGCACGCAAAGCCCCTCGCTCGATAAGTCCATAGGGATGGGCTACGTGGCCACGACGTACATCGACCCCGGAACCGAAATTTATATAGAAATACGCGGCAAGCCCCGAAAGGCAGTGGTCGTAAAACCGCCCTTTTACAGGGAAAACGATTGACGCCCATGGCAGATGAAAAAAAGTACCGGGTGGAAGTTTGCTTCTCGCCCGATGAATTTGACTTGTACAAACAAGAATATACCGCCGTGGTGGCCATCGACGTGCTGCGCGCCACCACAGCCATCTGTGCGGCTTTTGAGAACGGGGTGGAAAAAATCATCCCCGTTTCGACGGTCGAAGAGGCACAGGCTTACAAGGACAAAGGTTACCTGGCCGCGGCCGAGCGCAACGGCCAAATCGTGGATGGCTTCGCTTTCGGCAACTCGCCTTACAGCTACATGACGCCCGAGATCAAAGGCCAAACCGTGGTGCTCACCACCACCAACGGCACCCGCGCCATCAACATCGCCGCCAAAACACACAAGGTGCTCATCGGCTCGCTGATCAACCTGCAGGCCGTCATCGATTATTTTGTTGAAAAACCCGAAAACGTGCTCCTCCTCGCAAGCGGATGGCAGGGCAAGTTCAACCTTGAAGACAGCATTTGTGCCGGCGCCGTGACTGATGCACTCCTCAAGTCGGGCAAGTACATGAGCGATGAAGACTCGACCATCGCCGCCACGTTTCTCTATCAAAAGGCCAGTGTGAACTACTTCGGATTTCTGAAAGCCTCATCGCACCGCCGCCGTTTGCGGAACCTCAACCTGAACGAAGACATTAAATACTGCCTCACTCCAAACCAAACCCGGGTGCTGCCTGTTTATAAGGACGGAGCACTCGTAAATTCGGAACCATGAGCATTGCAGAAAACATCAAGCGCATTCAATCATCCATCGGAGAGGACGTTATCCTTGTGGCGGTATCCAAGTACAGCTCAGACGAAGCCGTGGAGGAAGCCTACGAAGCGGGGCAGCGATATTTTGGGGAAAACAAAGCAAAAGACCTCAAGAAGCGGGCTGCCGCTATGCCCGACGACATCAAGTGGCATTTTGTGGGCCACCTGCAGCGCAACAAGGTGAAGTACGTAGCACCCTTCATCCACTGCATTCACAGTGTAGACAGCCTGCGCCTCCTGGAAGAAATCGACAAGCAAGCCGCCAAAGAGCCCCGCACCATCAAATGCCTGCTCCAGATCCACATCGCCGATGAGGAAGCCAAATTCGGCCTTTCCGAGGATGAAGCGGTGGAGATTCTTCGCAGCCCCGAACTCGAAGAGATGTCGCATGTGCGCATCATCGGGCTCATGGGCATGGCCACCAACACGGACGACCTCGACAAGGTGCGCAGCGAATTCAAAGGTCTGAAAGCCTTCTTCGACCGCCTCCACAACCTCACCGAGAAGGCCGACCTCCCCGACGACGACGACCGCGCGCCTACCTTTCCGGCAAATGTTGAGATGCGCACACTCAGCATGGGCATGAGCGGCGACTACGATATCGCTGTGGAAGAGGGAAGCAATATGGTAAGGGTAGGGTCTGCGGTTTTTTCGTAGAGCGGAGTAGCATTCCACGAGGGAATCCATTGAAGAAATATATTTTGTAGACCAGTGAATCTCATTTCGTAGCACTGGTTTCGCAGGATTTGTAATCCTGCGCTCACCTGTGTGAATTATAACTTCTTAAAGCGAAAAGTGCATTATTCGCACCGCTCCGCTGGGCATCCGCCCTGCGGAACTATTAAACTATGTATCACTTATAAACAGATTTTGCTTGGCATGTCTTGCACTCCGAAGAAAGGGAGATTCATCAGTCGGCCTGGGGGCCTCCTTCTGAATGACGCGGATGATGAACTGTTTTCTAATTGAATTACCAAATTACAACCACGTGTCACTCAGAAGAAAGCCATGGAGCGCAGCGCAGTGGCTGACTGAAGAGCCTGCCCGACCCGCAGGCGGGGCGGGTCTCCGGAGATTGCTCATACCCACATGCATGCCGCACAGGCACTCACGAGATCCCGCCCACAGGCTCACTCACTGAGTTCTTCCTCAGGCAGAGCCTTCGTCTGAATGACGCGGATGATGAACTGTTTTCTAATTGTATTACAAAATTTCATCCCTGCGTCACTCAGAGTGTCCAAAATTTGCATTCACAAAAAGGAAATGACAGATTCAAAAACGTCCGGATAAAGATTCACTTCGCTCTTTTCAAAATGGCCGGAGGCCGAAGTTAGCGTCACCACGCTAAAGTCGTGGCGACGGCATAGCGCACACATTTTGAACAATTTAAAAAATCTGTCATTGGTTGGAGACGGTGCAGCGAAGCGAAACCGGCGACTGAAGAGTCTCCATTTCCTTGTAGTTAAAAGCCTGACTACTTGAAACACTTTGCACTCCAAAGAAAGAGAGATTCTTCCTCAGGCAGAGCCTTAGTCTGAATGACGCGGACGATGAACTGTTTTCTAATTGAATTACCTCTGTGTAAACCGAATTCTTCACAATCCCTGAACAAATTCCTCGTAACGTTGCTGTCTATGTGCAACACGTTTTTACCCCAATCGCAATTCCATAAATTCTATGAAATTCCACGAATTAGAAGCCAAAGCACCCAACGGAGAACCGATCAAAATGAGCGATTTTGAAGGCAAGGCAGTTCTTGTGGTTAACACCGCCACCAAATGCGGACTGGCGCCCCAATTCGACGGATTGGAAAAGCTGCATCAGGAGTATAAAGACAAGGGATTGGTGGTGATCGGATTTCCCAGCAACCAGTTTATGAACCAGGAGCCCGAAACCAACGATACGGTTGAGGAAACCTGCCGTGTAAATCACGGGGTGACTTTTCAGCTCACGGCTAAAGTGAATGTCAACGGAGCTTCCACCCATCCAGTTTTCGCTTATTTGAAAGACGAGCTCGGCGGATTTCTTGGGAGCAAGATCAAATGGAATTTCACCAAATTTCTCGTCCGCCCCAATGGCAAGCCCTACAAGCGCTATGCCCCCACCACCAAGCCCGATGCGATTGAAAGTGATATTAAGCGGATTTTGAAATTGCCCGCATAGCCACCCGCCCCGACATCCACTCCGCACTGTTTCTTCCTGCTTTGTAAAAAGGTCGGGAATTTCTGTGTCTCAACTAGATTAAAAAATAGTGGCCCACAATCACCCTGATTGACAAAATCGGAGGGTGGGATTATTATGCTTTCGCGCGCCGATGTCCCGGCATCTCAGAATAAGGCAATTCCATTGAAAGTGCGCAATATCGACGAAACTATGTTTCTTCTCGACGAAACATCTTATAGCTTCGTCCGTATTGAGGGGTGTTGCATTTATTGCCTTAAGAAGAGCCGTTTCGGTTTTTCTTATCGCGATCTCCGCAACGGCTCATTTTCCCTCTTCATTCATTCTTATCCACTTTTAGAATCACTCCCCATGAAG
>JAIVHQ010000097.1 GCA_020200995.1 Flavobacteriales bacterium | reverse complement strand
GAGGATTTCATGTAGCTAAATGATAAGCGGGCACCAATTCTTTTGCCTACAAGATATTCAATCCCAACTGCTGCACCCCACCCCAAACCATCTAAAGCTGTAACCCCGTCGCTGCCACTCACCGTTCCACGCACTTCGGCAGATTGTGAGTTGAATCCAATGAAAGCTTCGAGGGGCATATAAAATCGGTCGCTGATCGGAACCATATACTGAGGGGAGATTCCCGCAAAAAGGCCATTGGTTCTATTGAGTGTAGAGAAATACTTGGTGCTTTGCAGCGAATACTCGAATAATACACTTACTGAGAAATTATCGGCTAAAAAGCCGCCGATGCCAAGTGAAGTTGCTAAATCAGTGTTGGTATATTCCGCAATCCCCGATGTGGAAACTAAAGTTGGTACAGGAACTTGTTGTTTTATCTGACTGAAAGAGGCAGACGGGCCTACTCTTAATGTGCCTTTAGGTATCTGTCCGTGGATTACATTTCCTGAGCCGAAGACCAATAAGATTAACAATAGCTTCTGTTTCATTTTTCAAACATTTGAAGCAAAAATAATATCTCATCGCATTCATCTATTTTTTATTGCAAGAAAAACCCAGCCTGGTTGATCAGGGGTCGTTATTAAAAAGTGGATTTTGATCTATCTCGCGGTCATCGTCTTTATGGTATCAACGAATTTACCATCTACAAATAGCGAGTAGAGGTAAGTTTCGCCAGCTATCCCTTTTGTTTGGAACCCCGCCTGATTGGCAACGCGTATGGCACCAATATTTGATCTTTTGCAAAAGAAGTCGGTAGTAGGCAATGTCTGACTATTTCACAATAGTCACACGATCCTGCGAACAGCACACAACATAAATTTTTGCAAGAAAAGCTCATTATGCTTTTGGATATAGCAAAAATAGCGTATTTTTGCTTTTAAAAATAGCAAAATGGAGAAACTGATAGAGAAATCTGCTCGGAAAATAAGCAAGGTGCCCTTGGGTTTTAAACGCTATTTATACCATGAAATCAACAAAACCAACCGATTAATAGCCATTAAAGGAGCAAGAGGGACCGGGAAAACAACCTTGCTGCTTCAACTCGCCAAAGATTATCAGATCGATGAGGTACTTTATGTGGCTTTGGATGATTTATTTTTTTCCGAAAACACGCTGTACGGTTTGGCTGAAAAATTCGCCAAAATCGGGGGTAAAATGATCTTGATCGATGAAGTTCATAAATACCCGAATTGGTCGCGGGAAATAAAATTGATTTATGACGATTTCCCTTCTTTAAAGGTGATTTTCACATCCTCATCTATCCTGGATATTTACAAAGGCGAGTCCGATTTGAGCAGAAGGGCGGTAACTTACAACTTGGCCGAACTGTCATTCAGGGAATATTTGCTGCTGTATGAAAAAATTGAATTGCCCGCTTTAAGCCTTCCGGATATTTTAAAAAACCACCAATCCGTCAGCTTAAAGTTGTTGGAGCAATTTACGCCGTTTAAATACTTTTCAAAATACTTAAACATCGGCAATTACCCTTATTTTGACAACAATGAGGAAGAGTATTATCAAAAACTCAGGAACACTGTCAATCTCATTCTAGAAGTGGACCTTCAAACTACAGAGAATTTAGATTTCCATACGCTGGCAAAATTGAAACGCTTGCTATTTGTCATATCCTCAAATGTTCCTTTTACTCCCAATATCCGAAAGATGAGTGACTCCGTTCAATTGAATCGAAATGCACTCGTTCGCGCTTTGCAATTGCTTGACAGAGCGGCGCTCATTCGTATGATTTACAAGCAAACAAGAAGCATAAGTCTCTTAAATAAACCCGATAAAATATGGATGCACAATACCAATTTGATGTTTGCAATCAGTGGTGACCGTGTTGAAAAAGGCACGCTCAGAGAAACGTTTTTTATGCAAAATTTAGCGCATAAACATACCTTGTCATTGCCCGAAAAAGGAGACGTTTTGGTGGATGGCAAGTATTTATTTGAAATTGGCGGAAAGAATAAAACGAAGAAACAGATTGCGCATTTAGAAAATACGTTTGTTGTAAATGATGATATTGAGGTGGGGTTTCAAAACAGCATCCCCTTATGGCTTTTCGGGTTTCTTTATTGAGTTCGCGCGAGGAGGAAACCCGGGCCGACAATGAAGTGCGCCCCTCGCCCGCAACCAGAAATTCAGGAGCAGCGAGGCCTACTTGCACGACTGCTTTCGCACCTTCGGTCTCTTCATCCCCTGCATCAAAGACTAACCCGCCAGATTTTCCCCCGAAAAGGCGCCAAATACATCTGCACCTTCTGCCAAAACCCGCCATTTCAGATCACCCTCCAAATTTTCATACCTTCCCCTCCGCAACGGGCCCAAAGGCCCGCGTGAAAACCCCTGCCAATGCGAACATTTTTGCGGAACGTGTGGACCAATACAAGGCGGCTGCGGCGAGCGGCCCTCGTGGTCTGGCTTACGGTGACCCTGACCATGGTCGTGCTCAGCTTTACCTCGGCGCCCTTTTGGGGGCTGTACGAACTTTCGCGTCCGGGGGCCGATTACACTTTTGAGCCGGAGGTGATCGTGCTGATGGGCGGGTCGGGGATGCCGGGAAAATCGGCCCTGATGCGCACTTATTTCACCGCTGAGGCGGCGCACGCCCACCCCGATGCCCGCGTGATCATCGCCCTGCCCGACGATACCACCACCGCCGACAACCACCTCGACCGGATGCGCGATGAACTCACCCTGCGCGGGGTGCACCCCGACCGCATCACGTACGAAGCCGAGGGCGTCAACACCCGCGCCCAGGCGCAGAACGTTCACGCCCGCCACCGCAGTGCAGATCCACCCCTCCTCCTGGTCACCGACCCCGAGCACGTGTACCGCGCGGTGCGGAGTTTTGAAAAAGTCGGGTTTTCGCGGGTGGGCAGTCAGGCCTGTTTTGAGCACGACCTCGACGCCTCCCTCGATTTTTCCGGAAAGGAACTCGGCGGCCGGGCCCCCGCACCCCCCGCCGGCGGACAGCTGCGCTACCAATTTTGGAATCACTTGATTTATCTGGTGGTGATACTCCGCGAATGCACGGCGATTGCGTACTACAAATTGCAGGGATGGGTGTGAGGGCCGTACTCCGGTGGCCGCTAAATATGGGTGGAGCCACTGATTTTTTTGGGGTGGAAAAAAGGGCCGCCGTTGGCGGCTGAAAAAGGTTGCCACTAATGGCACGAATGTTAACGAATGAACATCCGGGTAGATGGCGTGCTCCCCGTCAGAGACGGACTCTCATTCGTGTGTATTGGTGTAATTCGTGGTTAAAGAAAAGGCCGCCGACGGCGGCCGTAAAAAAGGAACCACGAATGGCACGAATGTTCACGAATGCAAAATTTGAAAATGTGTTTTGCATTGTGCAGCGCGATGTACGCGAACTCTATCTGTGCTCTCTGTGCCATCTGTGGCAAAAAAAAGGGGCCGCCATTGGCGGCTGAAAAAGGTTGCCACTAATGGCACGAATGTTCACGAATGAACATCCGGTTAGATGGCGTGCTCCCCGTGAGAGACGGACTCCCATTCGTGTGTATTGGTGTAATTCGTGGTTAAAGAAAAGGCCGCCGACGGCGGCCTCAAAAAAAGGAACCACGAATGCACGAATCCGCACGAATGTCCACGAATGTAAAGTTTGAAAATGCGTTTCGCAGTGCACAGCTCGATATACGCGAACTCTATCTGTGCTATCTGTGTAATCTGTGGCAGAAAAAAGGCCGCCACCGGTGGCCTGAAAAACCGCCGCGACCATCTATGGAATGGTCTTGTGACATTATTGGCAAGCTCCATTTCGTGTAACATCGGGAATTGGATTCCTAATCCTACACACAATCATTTTTGATAGATGTAATGTTATCATTTAGAGGCTGTACGCAGAATTTCTGCCTGAATGTGTGCGCATTTGCTTTCGCAAAGTGGAATATTTCTGGAATGAATTCCGAATTTGTGCGGATATTTTGGGAATCCATTCCTGATTTATGCTATTTTTGTTGAAGCAAGTGAGAAATAATGGATATTCAACGCATAGCGCTCGACCGGATTCGCCATCGCATGTTCAGCGGAAAGGCCATATTGATCTTTGGCCCTCGCCAGTCGGGCAAGACCACCCTGCTGCGTGCTTTGCTACCCGATGCTGCTGAAGCGCTTTGGCTGAATGGTGACCTGATGGCGCACCACCGCTTGATCGAAGAGCCAAGCCCTGAGCGATTTCGCTTGTTGCTCAACGGCCGGAAGTTGCTTTGTATTGATGAAGCCCAACGCATTGCAGACA
>JAIVHQ010000096.1 GCA_020200995.1 Flavobacteriales bacterium | reverse complement strand
GTTTTGAGGCTTCCTTTTTTCCACCTGTGTCCCTTACCTGCAGCGGTTTCTCACCAATGCCATTTATTGACAAATGCATCTTCTTCAAGGTAAAAGAGGTTATGCGGCCCTTCACAGTTCATAACCCGCAAAAAAACGCGTTGCCGACCACGGGAATATGAACTACATTCGTTTTCCGAATTATGGAAGCCACTGTGAGTTTTTACCCGATAGTCGAGGTCATTGAGGAGGCCTATGAAATCCCTCAACTGAACCGAAAACGCAGAATTTCAGCGCTTCTGCCGCACGACTACCACGAAAGTGACAAGCGCTACCCCGTGCTGTACCTGAAAGACGGTCAGAACCTTTTCGACGAGCACGCCCCTTTCGGAAACTGGGCCATCGACAAGTCTCTTGAGCACCTCGCCTCCGAGGGCAAGAAGGACGTGATCGTAATCGCCATCGACCATGGCGGCGAAGACCGCATCACCGAATACCTTCCCTACTTTAACGCCCGCGTAGGCAATGGGCAGGGCGAGCTCTACCTCGATTTTATGCGCGAAACCCTGATCCCCTATGTGAACAAGAAGTACCGCACCCTCACCTCGCCCGCTTTCACAGGCATCGGCGGCAGCTCTATGGGCGGATTGATCAGCCTTTTTGCCGGGCTCAATTACCAGGACATGTTCAGCCGGCTCATGGTATTTTCACCCAGTCTGTGGATTGCCCCGCGAATTTTTCAACAGGCCGAACGCTTCAACCCCGCAGTGCCCATGTACCTTTATGTGTACGCCGGGGGCAAGGAAAGCGGCAACCACCTTCCCAATGTAACCCGCCTAAAATCAACCCTCATGAAGCAGGGAGAACGCTACGGGAACATCAATCTCCACCTCTCGCTCAACCCCGAAGGCACACACAGTGAGCATTACTGGCGCGAAGAATTTCCCAGAGCCCTCGATTGGTTGTACTTTCGCGAGAGATAACTGATAACTTTCTCCTTATGACATTTCAAGAAGGTGCCTCAGACGGCACGTACACCTCCTATATCCTTCCCTTTTCGGGAAAAGAACTCCCAAAATCTTACACTGAGCGCTTTCCGGCCTTGCTCGGCTTTCCCCTCCCGAAAAAAGAGCAATGGACCACCGTGCTCTCTGATGGCGCTAAGCTCCTGCTCCTCCCCTTCGATGCCGACGGCACAGAAAAAAAGACGGCCGACACATTTCGATTATTGGCCGTAAAGGCCAAAAACTATTTGGGTAACAAGCCTGTCCTGCTTTCGGGCGAACTCGGAGACCACACCGAACCCGCTCTTCGTGGCATGGCCCTTTCCGCCTACCAAATCGGCTTTTTTAAAGAAGATGTTCGCATGAATACCAATTCCAATGTGCAGGAAATGCACGTTCATGGTGCTTCCGCGCAAGTGATGGAAGAAGCATCAGTGCGGGCCGATGTACAGATGCGCATCATGCACCTCGTCGACTTGCCCGCAGCAGATAAAACCCCCGAAAATCTCGGCGATCACGCCATGGAGTCGGCGCGGCTGTACGGTTTTGAATGCGAAGTGTGGGACTCGGATAAAATGGCACACCTTGGCCTAAACGCCGTCAATACCGTGGGACGCGGAAGTGACAATCCACCGGTATTCATCGTGAGCCGCTACAAGGGCAAGCCCGACAGCGATCAGATTGCCCTCGCCCTTGTCGGCAAGGGCGTAACCTTCGATACGGGCGGGGTGTCCATGAAGGGCTCCGAAAACCTCCACTACATGAAATGCGATATGGGCGGTGGAGCGGCCATGCTTGGCGCCATTGAACTCGCCGCCAGGCTCAAGCTGTCCATCAATCTCGTGGCCGTGGTGCCCGCTGCCGAAAATTCAGTAGATGCGCGCAGCGTACTCCCCGGCGATGTGATCCACTCCTATTCGGGAAAAACAATCGAAGTGATCAACACCGACGCAGAAGGCCGGCTCATTCTCGCAGATGCCCTTTCGTGGACGGTCAAAAACCTCAAACCGAAGCATATCGTTGATATGGCCACCCTCACAGGCAGCGCAGTTCGCGCCCTTGGACCCCAGGCGGCATGCCTCTACACCGACGATGACACGCTCCGCGACAAACTCACCGCCTCGGGCTACCGCACGGGCGAAAAGCTCTGGCCCATGCCACTGTGGAGCGATTACGACTTCCACCTGCACAGCGATATTGCCGATGTGAGCAACCTTTCTTCGAGTCCCGCAGCGGGATCAATTGCCGCGGCAAAATTCCTTCAGGTGTTTACCGACAAGCATCCTTCGTGGGCCCATGTCGACATGGCCGGACCTTCATTTATGGACAGCCCTTTTGCCAAAATGAAATCAGCCACGGGATACGGCGTTCAACTTTTATTCGATTTTATGCGCGGAATCGCATGAAATGAAGATATTTGGCGCGATAAACAACCAACATGAAAAAGCAATTTACCTTTCTCTGCGTGTCCTCCTACTTCAAAGGGAGCGACTTCTTGCGGGCCTGCAAGGCCCAAGGCAATAAAGTGTATCTGGTGACCGCCCACAAACTTCGCGATGAACCGTGGCCGTGGGAGGTCATCGAAGATGTATTCTACATGCCCGAACAGGATTCTGCCGATTGGGACATGAACAACCTCATCAATGCCGTGGCCTACAAAATGCGGGTCATTCACTTCGATCGATTTGTGGCCCTCGACGACTTTGACGTGGAGAAAGTATCAAAACTGCGGGAGCAGTTTCGTGTGCCCGGGATGGGCGACACCACGAGCCGGTTCTTTCGCGACAAGCTCGCCATGCGTGTGAAGGCCAAAGAAGAAGGCGTGCCTGTACCCCCGTTTACTCCACTCTTCAACAATGCCCTCATCGAAAAGTACACCGCCGAAGTGGCCCCGCCATGGATGATCAAGCCGCGCTCAGAAGCCTCTGCAGTGGGCATCAAGAAAATCCACAACACCGATCAGCTATGGCAGGTGCTGAACGACCTAGGCGACGACCGCCACAAATACCTTCTGGAAAAATTTGCCCCCGGCACCGTCTATCACGTCGACGCGGTGACTTATAAAGGAAAGACCGTGTTTTCACGGGTGAGCCGCTACCTCGACACGCCCTTCGAAGTGGCCCACGGCGGCGGCGTGTTTCGCACCGTGACCTGTGGTTTTGAAGACCACGCAAACAAGGAGCTGACCAAACTGAATAATAAACTGATGAAGGTGTTCGGCATGCAATACAGCGCTTCGCACAGCGAGTATATCGAATCGAACGAGACCGGTGAGTTTCTCTTTTTGGAAACTTCATCGCGCGTGGGTGGTGCCAACATCGCCGAAATGGTGGAAAAAGCCAGCGGCGTCAACCTCTGGACCGAGTGGGCCAAGGTAGAAACCGCCATGGTGGGTGGAGCAGCCTACAAAACACCTAAAGACAGCAAGAAGCACGCGGGAATTGTCGTTTCTCTCAGCCGATTCGAACACCCGGACACCTCCTCATTCAACGACGAAGAGATCGTGTGGCGAATGAACAAAGCTTGGCACATTGGCCTCATCGTGCAGTCGGACAGCCCCGAGCGGGTGCGTGAACTCCTCGACGGGTACACGAAGAGGATTCAGGAAGATTTTCATGCCAGTGTGCCCGCACCGGACAAGTCACCATAGTGGCTGTTCAGAAAGCCCATTATCATGCCTCCGGTCATGCCTGCGGCTTGATCTAAAGACTTGATCTTCGATCGGCGTTGCACTGGTCTTGAAAACAGTCCCTTCGACTTCGCTCAGGACATCGCATTGACGTCAGTCAACTCCTTGTTTTTCAATTACTCAATCATTGCATGCTTTTATCGGTTTTCGTGAGCTCCCTGCGGTCGGTTCTGCGTGCGCCCATGCCTTTGGCTTGGTCTAGGGACGTGCTAATGGACTTTCTGATTCAGCCACTTGAGGGTATTGATAGACCCGCAGTAGAAGGTATCCTTAAAATCCGCTATTATGCCTTCGGTCATGTCTTTGGCTTGATCTTCGATCGGCGTTGCACTGGTTTTGAAAACCAGCCAAAAGTCGGGATGACTGTTTTTAGAAGCAAGCCGCAGAGCGCCGCAGGCATGGTGCAAGGCAGATCGCAGATCAAGCAGCATGCATGATAGCGGACTTTACGGACAGCCACTACTTATGAAAAAACGCCATACTCGCTCCCACCCAATCCTTATCGGCATTGTAGCGCACACCGACCATATCGCCTTTGCTGACGCGGACGAGGTTGTTTACAATGCGCACTTTTTCCTGTCCGGCTTCCCAGAGCATAAGCATGCGGATTTCGAATTTGGCAGGGCCCGATGGGGTTTCGATC
>JAIVHQ010000300.1 GCA_020200995.1 Flavobacteriales bacterium | reverse complement strand
CACATAATCGCAACATAACCTTGGCTATACCAGTCGGGGCTTCAAATCTTTTTAGTACTTTTCAATTCGATATTGCTGTGCAGAAAAAGCATTCCGGGAAGCTGTCCAATCTTCGAACTGCTTTTTTTCACCTCGGCCTAACCGTTCCAAAACTTGAAGACATGAAAAAACTCATCATTTTTATCGCGGTTCTCTTTACCATCCCTGCGCTGCAGGCACAAGACGAAGGCAAGGTCAGGGTATCATTCGACCTTGGCGGCTCTGTGCCGGGTGGAGGTTTCGGGTTGCTGTCGAACCTGGAGGTCAACTACAACATTTCCGAAGACATGCGCACGGGTTTGCGCATTGGGTCAGGTGTTTTCGTGAGGGATTTGGAGATCGACAACAACAATGAGTTTGTTTCGGGTGATTTTTCAGCGAACTACAATTTCCTCGGCACCTTCGATTACTGCTTCAACCGAGGCAATCCTTTTGTGCCTTATGTGGGCGCCGGGCTGGGGATTTACAATATAGCGGCTTATGCGGGGAGAGACGGGGAGGATTTCGAGGCTTCTATTTTAAACTACTCGACCAAATTCGGCGGAGTGCTGCGCGGCGGTTTTGAGTTGGGCAAATTTCGGGTAGGCCTGGAGTACAACTTCATCCCGGCTGTACCATTGATCAATGCCGAAGGGGTGAACATCGGTAGCGATATGTCCAACAGCTACCTCGGGGTCACGATCGGATTCTTTTTGGGCGGCGGTTGGTGGGGACGGCTGTAGCATTCTACATTTGAGTGATCTCAATGAGCGGATCGTCCGGTCATGTTTCAGAACAGAAAGACCCCCGTAACTGATGTCCTGTCAATGCTCCATTCAACAACTGCTTCTTATTGGACTTTGATGGTGAATGGTGCTGCCGTCAGCGTAGGTCAAAAAGGAAAGAGGAAGCAAGAACATTGAAAATTCGGAATTGAATTCCGAATTTTCATTATTTTTACGCCATGATTACAAGAGAAGCCCAAAGCTCGGCGCTTGAAATTTTGGACGATTTCCCGTGTCTGGGAATAATCGGGCCGCGCCAAATAGGCAAAACGACCCTTGCACATTCACTTGCTCAGGGAGCCGATAAGCCGGTTGTGTATCTCGATCTCGAATCGACCGAAGACCTACAAAAGCTATCAAATGCAGAAAGTTACCTAAGAAGCATTGAAGATTCACTCGTGGTCATTGACGAGATTCAACGAATGAAAAGCCTCTTCCCGTTGCTGAGGTCGATTATTGACCGCCATCGCATTCCCGGAAGGTTTATCGTCCTTGGCTCGGCTTCACCCGAACTCATCCGCGAAAGCTCGGAGAGCCTCGCAGGGCGCATCGCTTATCTGGAATTGGGAGGTATCACATGCCCGGAAATAGGGTGGGAAAACCAACATGATCGCTGGCTTAAGGGCGGATACCCCGCTCCGTTACTCCAAGTCAAAAACCGTTTTACCTGGTTCGAGAATTACATTCGCACTTATGTGGAGAGGGATTTACCCATGCTGGGTTTGCCCGCTTTGCCCAATTTATCGCTGCGTCTTATCCATATGCTGTCGCATATACAAGGCAGCACCCTGAACTATTCCAACCTCTCCCGCAGCCTTGAAATCACCGACAAAACGGTAAAACGCTACCTGGATTTTCTGGAGGAGTCATTCCTCATCACCCAATTGCAAGCTTACAGCACGAACAGCCGAAAGCGGCTCGTAAAAGCGCCGAAGGTGTACATCCGCGACTCCGGCTTACTACATTATCTTCAAGGCATTGACAAGCAAGATGCACTCTCGACCCATCCGATTGTAGGAGCCTCATGGGAAGGGTTTGTGATCGAACAAATCAAGGCAGAATTGCCAAAGAATTACCACCTTTTTTATTTTCGAACCCATCAAGGTCACGAAGTCGATCTGGTCATCACGAGGGCTTACGATCCCGTCGCGGCCATCGAGATAAAATACGGTGACAAAGTATTGCCCTCAAAGAGCAATGAAACCGCAGCTCAAGAGATCGGCGCCAAACACAAATTTCTCATTCATTCACGGGCAGATTCAAAAACCTGGACGAGCAATAACGAATGGATAATTTGCAGCTTGAAATATTTTATAGAGAAGGCCATCACCAATTTATGACGCGCTTCGGGAGAGTTTGATGAATGTAGACGGAGGGGTAAAAAGATGAAATTTCGGAATTGAATTCCGTAAATTCAGTCATGCGACTGACTGAATTTACGTTAAATCGGTCAGTTGAGTGACCGATTTAATGTATCGGGAAGGTAAATCCGATTGCAAAAAGGAAAACGGAAGCCATAAATTTTGATAATCTAAAGTGGCACTTTGTTTTATCATGATAAACTAAAGTACCACCTAGCATTGTATGCCAATCAGAAAGCAAATTTGTCTCGAATCGCAGAGGCACTTCATCGCCGAACACTATGTCAAACCAAAGCCTCAGCGCTTTCCCTTCTCAAAATTCAGGTGACTCGATTCATTGATACATCGAGCGGCTTCTTTCAAACTTGCTTCACATCCGGCTATCAATGCTTCCTTCTTCTTTCGCGACCATCTCTGAACCTGTTTTTCACGGTAAAAGGCCTTGTCTACCCGATCAAATTCTTCAAAATATACCAGCTCAACGGGCAAGCGCTTCCTTGTATAATTAGCTCCTTCACCATTTTGGTGCTGCCTGACGCGAAGCTCCAAATCATTGGTGCTACCGGTGTAGTAACTGAAATCATTGCACGTCAGAATGTACATCCATCCTTTCATGATTGAAAGGTAAAGAAATTTACCCTTTGATTCCCACCTCGGCTCCGCTCGGTGTCCGCGAGAGGTGGCTTCGGCTTTTGAGCTCGGCCCCTGAGCGGAGTCGAAGGGAGTCGAAGGGAGCCCGGTGACTGAGCGGAGTCGAAGTCACATATTCCTCCTGTACTGCCCCCCCACCTCAAAAAGCGCGTGGGTGATCTGCCCCAGTGAGCACACCTTGGTGGCCTCCATCAGCTCGCGGAATATATTGTCGTTGCGCAAAGCCGCCGCCTGGATACGTTTCAGGGCCTCTGCGCCTGATTGCTCGTGGCGGGTCTGGAGCATTTTCACGGTTTCTATCTGGTCTTCTTTTTCGCTTTCGGTTGCGCGAATCACTTCGCCCGGGGTAACGGTGGGTGAGCCCTTGCTGCTGAGGAAGGTATTCACCCCGATCAGGGGCAGCTCACCCGTGTGCTTCAGGGTTTCGTAATACATGCTCTCCTCCTGGATCTGGCTGCGCTGGTACATGGTTTCCATGGCGCCAAGCACCCCCCCCCTTTCGGTAATGCGGTCAAACTCGCTGAGCACGGCTTCCTCAACCAGGTCGGTGAGCTCCTCAATGATGAAGCTGCCCTGGATGGGGTTCTCGTTTTTGGCGAGGCCGAGCTCCTTGTTGATGATGAGCTGGATGGCAATGGCCCGCCGCACAGAGTCTTCGGTCGGCGTGGTAATGGCTTCATCGTAGGCATTGGTGTGCAGCGAGTTGCAATTGTCGTAAATCGCGTAAAGCGCCTGGAGCGTGGTGCGGATGTCGTTGAAATTGATCTCCTGGGCATGGAGTGAGCGGCCGCTGGTCTGGATGTGGTACTTCATCATCTGGGCGCGTGGGTTGGCTCCGTATTTTCGCTTCATGGCTTTCGCCCAAATGCGGCGCGCCACCCGACCTATCACCGCGTACTCGGGGTCGATGCCGTTCGAAAAGAAAAAGCTCAGGTTGGGCCCGAAGGCATTGATATCCATGTCGCGGCTCAGGTAGTACTCCACATAAGTGAACCCGTTGGCCAGGGTGAAGGCCAGCTGGGTGATGGGGTTGGCACCGGCTTCGGCAATGTGGTACCCGCTGATGGACACGCTGTAAAAATTGCGCACCTTTTGGTCGATGAAGTACTGCTGCACATCGCCCATGAGCTTGAGCGCGAATTCAGTGCTAAAGATGCAGGTGTTCTGGGCCTGGTCTTCCTTGAGGATGTCGGCCTGCACGGTGCCGCGCACCACATTCATCGTGCGGGCTTTGATTTCTTCGTATTTCTCCTTCGGCAGCACCTCGTCGCCGGTCATACCGAGCAGCATAAGGCCGAGGCCGTCATTGCCTTCCGGCAAATCGCCGCGGTACACGGGTTGGTCGGTACCGAGCTTTTTGTACTTGGCGGCGATCTTCTTTTTCACCTCGGCTTCGAGGCCCGCTTCTTTGATGTAAATCTCGCACTGCTGATCCACGGCGGCATTCATAAAGAAGCCGAGGAGCATGGGCGCTGGCCCGTTGATCGTCATGCTCACCGAAGTG
>JAIVHQ010000299.1 GCA_020200995.1 Flavobacteriales bacterium | reverse complement strand
GTTTTGGTTCACCCTCAAGAATGCAAGCTCCACAGCGCGCCTGTACGAAATGGTTTTATGAGGCATCACCTCGTCAATGCTGTAGTCTGTCATGATCACGTCATACTTCATGCTGTCGACCAGATTTCGCGCGAGGTGAATACTTGTGGAGGTTACGAAATACAGCCAGTGAGAAGACAGGCGCGGAGTGAGCATTGGCAGGGTGAAAATGTATCTTTTCAAACCGCGTACCTCAGCAAATTGCAAAAGCATTTCTCTGTAGGTGAGGCTTTCGGGACCACCAATTTCAAAAACCCTGTTGTAGGTTTTTTCATTGCCGATGGCATGGCTCAAGTAGTGCAGAACATCACGGATGGCGACGGGGTGACACTTACTGTTGAGCCAGCGCGGCGCCACCATGACGGGTAACTTCTCAACAAGGTCGCGGATAATTTCAAAGCTTGCTGACCCGCTGCCCACAATAATGGCCGCACGAAATACGGAGTGTGCAACCTTTGATTTTTTCAAAATATTTTCGGTGGCAAAACGCGCTTCGAAGTGTTCAGATTTTGCCTCATCGCTGACAATACCCGTCAGGAATATGATCTGTTTGGCTGAGGTGGTGTCGATGTACTTCACAAAGTTGTGCGCCATCTCCTCCTCCAGGGATTTGAAATTCCCGGTTTGCCCTGCCATGGAGTGGATAAGATACAACGCTGCATCCACGTCTGCGGGAAGATTATCGAGGGTCTCGGGTTTGAGAAAATCGGCTTCAACCACTGTGGTTTTCTCAGTGTCGTAACCTTTTATCGAAAAACGTTTCGCGTTGCGTACACAACACACCACCTCGTGGCCCTCGTTGAGCAAAAGCGGCAATAAGCGCATGCCTATGTATCCGTTGGCACCTGTGAGAAGTATCTTCATGATTGATAAACAAATAAAAAGAAGTGAATGTTGTGGGCTTTTCGAGTTTCGATAAGTAAGTATACCCCTCGGCTATCGATTGTATCTTTGCGTACCATGAGTTGCAGGTTATCGATTGTTGCGGGTGTTTTTTTGGCGTTGGCTTCGTGCCACACCGCTTCTGCGCAAGACGTGATTGTAACCATTAAGAATGATTCAATTGCTTGCAAGGTCGTTCAAAAAGATGACATGTTTGTCTATTATCGAACGGCTTCCACCAAGCGGGGCATTTCACAGCTCATATCCCGAAGGGAAGTTAAGGAAATCCTGACTGATGTAAGGCCGGCCGATCCGAAAGTAGTCAGGCGGCGCGAGGTGTTGCTCGATGAGCGGTTTCGCTTTGTAGTGAAGGGGGGATACTCTTTGCTGATTTCTACCAATGACTTTAATTCTGATGAGTTTGATACGTATTATGAGGAGAGAAACTCGGGTTATTGGTACGCTTTCGACGCGGTATATATGTTCGAAGAAAATTTCGGCGCCGGACTTACTGCGGGTGTATCACGGTACGGCAACAGGGTGTTGATCAGGGACGCAAACTCGGGGCTCACCGGACGGCTCTCCGATGATATTACGGTTCAGTATATCGGGATTAACTTCATCGCTGATCTCACATCAAACAGATCAAACTCGGGATTGACCCTTAGCGGTGGTCTGGGTGTAACGAAGTATAAAAACGATTTTGAACTTTTTTTTCCTTTTGAAGTGAGGGGGTTTGATTTCGGAATGCACCTTAACGGGGCATATCGCCTATCGGTGGCTCCCGGTGTTTTTGTTCCGATTGAATTGGGCTTTCGAGGATTTAGCGTCAATAATATAAACTATACCACTCCTTCTTCAACTCCGCCTGATATGGAAGAATCAATCGGGCGCTTTATACGAGGGAACTTACCCGCTGAGGTGTTCAGAATAGAAGTGGGAGTTGGGCTCATCGTGGTTTTCTAATGTGGGTGACCGTATGGGCAAACACTAAGGCCATTGGGCAACAGCGGCATAAACAGCACCGCTGATGATGAAACCCAGTATGAGCAGGGCAAATAAAATAAACCTCACCGTGCGGTGGCGGAATCGCCGGGCATCGGGAAAAATTATCTCGTAAAGCTTGAAGAAGGGGTAAAAAAAGAAATGCACGGAAATTGGTTTTGATTATTACGGCACTAAATTAAAAGTTAGTGTCATAATAACAAACCATGAACCGAAACCTTCACTTACATTTATAATCAGCTGTAAGTGTTAGAAGTCTTCCGTAGACGTTAAAGGTAAAAGTTTAGATCAATTGAAATGCTTGTTGTTCCAGGCATTTACACTAAACTTTTGATTGGTTGCAAACCAAAAGTATGAAACCATTCCCGATAGGAATGCTACATTCCAACCGAAGAAACCTACACGATAAAAATTAATGTAGCCCAACTCTGCAGAGGTAAAGGCTGAGGTGGGTAAGATGGCACTCAACACCAGGGATACTGCAAGGATGGTGATCAGAAGGTTCAATGGCTTTTCAAGGGGCTTGAAAACAAACTTTCTGAAAGCACTAATATCACCACCCCATTGGTGGATGAGGTAAAATCGTCCATCTTCCAGAGGAGCAAACAACAGCGGGTCTTTATTGGCGTCCTGCAATTTAAAAGCTGATGCGGGAGCGGCAATCATAAAAGCTTTAATTTCTGAACCGGCCATTTCTTCAGCTCTTTTAGCCTCGGCAAGCGCTTCTCCGGGTATTTCGTTTTTGAATTGACGTGTAGAAAGGAACCTTAGGCGGTACGTGAGACATAGTTTTTTTATGTCTTTCAGTTCAAATATTCTATCTTCAGCAAGGTTTCGCGAAGGCAAAAGTTCGTCCGAAACTGCTCCTGCACTAATATTTTTAGCAATACGCTGCTCGCGCTCCCAATCAGCTTCAAAAAGCGATTTAAATTCGGAAAGCACCATTTCGCTTTCCACTTTTGCATTGCTCTCATCGCGCAATCCGCGCAATGCTTTTTCCAAATTCACCTTATCAAACATCTTCTTATCTGTTTATTTTGAAATTGCAAGTGTGAAGATAACAAAACGGCAGTGGCCTTGTTGCCTCAATTCAAAAAAATCTCACCGGCAATGCTCGATTTTTGTTTTTGAACTGCTTCCAGAAACAAAATTTGATCAGCCAGTATGCGCTCTCGCTTGGCGCTTGTTTTAGCTTTGACGAGCTTCAATTTATTTTCCTCGTCCAAATTCAAAATGGCGGCAATATCGAATACATTCAAAACAGGCGACATCAAAGCTTCAAACTTGGAGGGTTCGGTCATCTTAATATATGCATCCAACTTTCCCATCAGGTCTTGACTTGCCGGCTCGAGGTCACCCGTATGCATGACAGTCACATCTCCTCCGGGATAGAGTTTTTCTCCCATCCGCATGTAAAATTGATCCACTTTGAACAGGTCAATGCAGGAAACCTCAATATCAGCTGAGCCATTGGCGTAGCGCTCAATCACCTGCGTCACTGAAACTACACATCCAAAGCCCGAAAGGTATCCATTCAGCGCGTATGGAATACCAAACGACCCGCCGTCATTGCCGCAGTCGTCCAATAATTGTTTGTAGCGATCCTCAAAAATGTGGAGGCGGGAAGACTCCCCGGGTAAGAGAAATATTTGAAGGGGAAAAAGTGCGAGTTGTGTTTTCTGCATGACTCCTGGTTCTTGATCAATAACAACGCGGTTCGGCTAATTGTTAACAGAACCGCAGTTTACTCATGAAGTATTACAAAGATCTCCTCGTTTTCCCTCTTCATGCGGTATTGTTCGCGGGCATATTTCTCGAGCGACTCTTTGCTGGTGGTGAGCTCTTCGGTCTGGCGCCGGGCTTCTATGATGCGCGATTCCAAATACTCTGTTTCGCGTTCTATTTGGCTGAGCTTGTATTTGTGCCTGAACTGGGTGATGACGTCGTGGGTGTCGATAAAAGTAATGTACAGGAGCAATCCCGCAAACACTGCGACGTAGCGATTCCTGAGTATTTTGGGGATGCGTTTCACGAAGGGTAAATCTACACTTACAGATTGAAATCTACTAAAGTTTCGGAGTAAATTTATACTGAGCGAACCAAATGACATGCAGGCTGGATAGGAAACAGCGTAACGACGGGGACAAATCCCCGTGTGGTAAGCCCTGGTTTCAACCGGGGTGTTTTGATGTGCCATAGAAAAACACGTGCCGTTAGGTACGTTCAGTGTAAACTACCCAAGATATCATCAATTGAAACTCTCAAGCTCCAAAAATTTAGATATTTACAAAAAAAAAGCCTTTCTCCGATTATGAAGAAAGGCTTGTCATTAACATTTGGGAGATGAAACTTACCCCAGGAAGGGGTAGCGGTAGTCCTTCGCCGGCACAAAAGTCTCTT
>JAIVHQ010000095.1 GCA_020200995.1 Flavobacteriales bacterium | reverse complement strand
GAATACTGGAACTCGACTGACCTGACCCTTGGCGATCCACACGGGTTTTCCGCACTTCCCGCGGGTTACCTCAATGTATTTACGGGATAGGGTTACCCACTTAGATCGCAACTATCTGAAACAACGTAAATACATTACGTTCTGAGGTCGTAAAATTGGTAAAAATTACTGATTATGCGACTATTGAAAGAATTAAGCAGGAAAGAATTCCGAAAAAATTTTGGAACCAAAGAGCAATGTATGGCATACCTCTCACAAAAGAAATGGGCAGATGGATACCAATGCAGAAAGTGTAGTTCAGAGCACTACATTAAAGGCAAGCACCTGTGCTCCAGACGATGTAAGAAGTGTGGCTATGATGAGTCTCCAACAGCCAACACACTTTTTCACAAAGTAAAATTTGGTATTGAAAATGCTTTTGAAATGGTCTATGACATCACTACCAGTAAGAAAGGAGCCAATAGCATTTGGCTCGCTGAGCGCTTCGGCGTGCGACAACCGACCGCCTGGCTTTTCAGACAGAAGGTTCAGGCAGCTATGAAAAGCTCAAAGGCACATCCCTTAATAGGAGATGTACATGTAGATGAATTTGAGATCGGCACTCCGCAAAAAGGTGAGCAGGGTCGTAGCAAATCTGAAAAGAAAATGCGCGTGGTTATAGCTATAGAGCACAGGTCAGGAGCTTGCGGACGTGGATACGCTAAAGTAATTCAGGACTACAGCGCAGCTTCGTTACGACCTATATTCACCGAACATATCAGTTCAGATGCTGATGTGCTTGCGGACAAATGGACCGGGTACATTCCTCTGAAGAAGTCATTTCCAAACCTCAAACAAATAAAGTCTGACAAGGGTAGGAACTTCCCCATGATCCATCAGCAAATTAGAAACTTCAAAAACTGGCTGAGAGGAGTGCATTCTTATTGTAACAAGGAGCATCTGGAGGAATACATCGATGAATACTTCTTCAGGTTCAATAGAAGAAACCATAGGCAATCCATTCTAAATAAAGCCATTGAAAGAATGATTATACACAAACCAATGACGCGCAAGACTTTATTGAATCCCGAGACCTAAGTGGGTAACCCTATAACCAAATAATAAAAAGTTTGAATCGGATTCCCCGCCACACCCCCCAATCGCGTAGTTGAAAATTTCGCGCGCTTGGATCAAGCCCCATCAACCACTGCAGCTTGTCGCAAATTTTAGTGACAAGGCCCCTATCTTTTTCGCAACACACACAAAAACAATCGAATTCAACACTTTCCCACAGAATATCGGGTTCACAAACTCCGGCGTCGCAGATCAAATATTTGACTATTAACTGAATAATAATTAGACAAAGCCCTCAGAACATGACTATTGGCAATAAGTTAAAGCCTGTATCATCCGATTTGAATTAACCATGAACTCCATATTAAACCCTGTTTTTAGACGACGAGCCGCCTATTTTTGAAGATTAAAGTTTGTTCACTGCCATAGAATTATTACATTTACCCCCTAAACCAATTCGTGCTATGATGTTTACAACACTCCCTCCCTAGAAGATATCCCGTGGAATGCGCCTCAGCGGCGGTTCCGAGAACATTCCGGCTGTCAGCTATCAGCCCGGATTGTTCGTTTCAAAAAGCTCTACCCTTTAAACTAATGCTTACACATTTTTTTCACAACTAAATTCAATTATATGAAACCACGTGCTACAAGTAAGGCATCCCCGGGGATGCTGTTTGACTTGGTCTGTCGCATGGGGGGTAAATTATCGGTCGTTCCGATTTTGCTCTCCTTTATTGCAGCCATGTCCATTTCGCCAACGGCCGTTGCCCAGAAAGGCAATGTACCCGTCGTAGAAACACAACCACCAACGGTGATTGTGATTAATGACTTTTACCCCGGTGAAGGTCACGTTCCCGCCCAGGTCTCGCAATTTGTTAATGCGAGAGACAATGGCGACGAAGAAGGGCCTGACCCCGTTATCAATACATGTCCATCGGATCTCACGGTAGAGTGTTTTCTTGATGTCGACCATGTGATATCGGAGTTAGATTACGACTTCTTCTGCGGTCCTGCCGCTTACATTTTTATTTATCAACCCCCGGGAATTCTGGAAACGGGCTCTTGCCCCGGTACGGAATACGAGATTGTGTACGAAGTGTGGGACCAGTGTGGTGCTTCAACGTCATGTACCCAAACTTTTACCATCGACAATGATGGACCCGCCATTACCTTTTGCCCTGAAGGCGGCGTGATTGAATCGGCTGACCAAGCTGTTTCCAACCCCGATGCGGTTGAATGGGAAGTCTCTTGTCCCGACGATCCCCTCTGTGCAGAAGTCACAGTATCAGTGGACCTTACAGAGTCTTATGACCCATGTATGGGCGAAATGTTTGTTTTCACCTATACCATCACAGACGGTTGTGACCGTATGGCCGAATGTGAGCAGATATTTCATATACCGCCACCAGCGCTCGACATCGAGTGCTCTGAAGACGAAACCGTAGAATGTCTGTCAGACATTACACCTTCCGAAGATGATGTAACAGTTATCAATGCTATCGACGACGAATCTATCACAACCACAGTTACCGTGGGCGAACCTGTTTTGGTTAGCGGTGAAGAAGGATGCGACGGCGCCCAGTACGAAGTGACTTACACAGTGACTGACGACTGCGACCAGGAAGCATCTTGTACCCGCACTTACACCATAGAAAACGAAGGCCCGACCATCACAGCTCCCGAAGCTGTCGTGATTGAATGTGCCGAAGACGCTGCTGCCGACATTGAGGGCGTGATGGCTATGGCCGCTTGCGAACTCGACTACGAAGTAACTGCCGAAGGTCCTAACCTTCTCGAGGGTGATGGTTTCTGCGACGGTTCTGTTTGGGAATTCGTTTATACCGTTACAGATGAATGCGGACGCACTGCTGAAGACACGCAAATGGTGACCATCGAAAATGACGGTCCTACCATTACTGCTCCCGAAGCTGTCACTATTGAATGTGCAGCTGATGCCGCCGCCGACATTGAAGGCGCAATGGCAATGGCTGCTTGCAACCTCGATTTCGAAGTGACTGCCGAAGGCCCTGAACTCCTCGAAGGTGATGGTTTTTGCCCCGGTTCATTGTGGCAATTTACTTACACCGTTACGGACGAATGTGGACGTCAGGCTGAAGACACTCAACTCGTGACCATCAGCAACAACGGCCCAAGCATTGAAGCTCCTGAGGACATTACAATCGACTGCTCTGCCAGTACCGAAGCTGAATTTACAGGAGAGGCTACTGCCTTTTTCCCTTGTGGACAAGGTGATGTTAGCTTTGAAGACCTACCGATTACAGGTTCTTGCCCCCAAGTACTTGTCCGAGTATGGTCAGCAACCGATGGATGCAGCACTGCAACAGCCGAACAGACCATTACATTGGAAGACACAACGGCCCCTGAGCTCTTCATGCCTGAAGTGACCAGCGGCGATATCACTTGTCAGCAAGTTGATCCCGTTCAAGCAGCTGCATTCGGAAACGGAGAACTGGGAACTGCAGATAGCCTCGCTTTCCTGAATTTGGTTCGTCCATTGTTTATGCAAAACGGACTCATACCAACAGGAACTTCCGATGACTGTTCCGATAGTGATTGGGATGAGATCGATGTAGACGTAATCACAGAAGATCTTGAAGATTGCACGGTTCGAGCCATTCTCGAATGCATATTTGTGGCAGTTGACGAATGTGGAAACACTTCTGAGCCCGCAAGTACATTCCTCGTCATTAACTCTGTAAACGATCCTGAGATTGTTGCTCCCGCAGATGTGGTGATCGAATGTGCAGAAGATGCCGCTCCTGATTTTTCAGGTGTGACTGCAAGCGCAGATTGCAGCCTCGATTTCGAAGTAACCGCTTCAGGTCCTAACCTTCTCGAAGGCGACGGTGTTTGCGACGGTTCAGTTTGGGAATTCGTTTACACTGTAACTGACGAGTGCGGACGCACTGCTGAAGACACGCAAATGGTGACCATCGAAAATGACGGTCCTACCATTACTGCTCCCGAAGCTGTCGTTATTGAATGTGCAGCTGATGCCGCCGCCGACATTGAAGGCGCAATGGCAATGGCCGCTTGTAACCTCGACTACGAAGTAACCGCTTCAGGTCCTAACCTTCTCGAAGGCGACGGTTTCTGCGACGGTTCAGTTTGGGAATTCGTTTACACTGTAACTGACGAATGCGGACGCACTGCTGAAGACACGCAAATGGTGACCATCGAAAATGACGGGCCTACCATTACTGCTCCCGAAGCTGTAGTTATTGAATGTGCAGCTGATGCCGCCGCCGACATTGAAGGCGC
>JAIVHQ010000218.1 GCA_020200995.1 Flavobacteriales bacterium | reverse complement strand
GTCTGTGTCGAGCTCAAGGCCCAACTCTCCGCAGAGGCCCCGACCGATGGAGTCACATTGATTAAACCCCCTGGAGCGCAGCTTTGCTTTGTGCAGCGGAAGGGGGATGATCACTTCAGGGCCGCTGTAGCCGGCGTCGGCGAGTTCTTTTCCAAACATTCTGCCGAGCGATTCGCCGACCTGCTGGTTGCCGTGGTATTTTAGGGCGTGCAGCAGTGTTTGCACCACGTTGCCTTTGCGGAAATGCAGGTATGTAAACGCTTCGTGCACCGGCAGCCGACCCCAAAACTTTCGGTACACGGGATTGTCGGGGTGCTTGTAATAAAAGGTGCGGGGCAATTTGAACATACATGACACACAGAGCACATCAGTGGTTTTTTGAACAGGAAGTCCGCATGCACCACAGACAGTTGGAAACAATATATGGCCGACGTCAAATAACCAACCTAAATTGTACTTTTGTGCCATTATTGCCGTTTATTGGAATCTCCTAAAGGTTTTAAAAGTAGCAATTTAACACCCATTAACCAAAAAGCGAAACGAAATGTCAGAAGCACCTGCCTCTAAGAAAAAAAATATAGCCGTGATTCTGCTTGCTTTGCTCGCTGTGGTCTTTGCTGTGCTATACTTTACAAAGTCTTATGAAGTAGTTGAGCAGGAAGAGATTATATCTGAAATAGAGCTGGACAAACTTCAGCTCAAAAGCGATTTGCAAGAGATGTTGATCCAGTACGACACCATCACCGTGCAAAACGACCAGCTCAACGCCGAAATGCTGGCTCAGCAAGAGCAAATACGCGACATGCTCGTACAGATCGAAAAGCATAAAGACGATGCCTGGATTATCCACAAGCTCAAGAAAGAAGCGGCCAGTCTCCGCGAAATCATGAAGGGCTACATCGTTACCATCGACTCCCTTAATACATTAAATGTCGACTTGCGCAAAGACAACCAGTTTTTGGCTGAAGAACTTTCGCAGGCCAAGTCGCAGGCCCAAAAGCTGGAAAAGGCCAAGGAAGGCCTTGAAGATATTGTGGCCGGAGGTTCGGTACTTCAGGCCGATAACCTTTCAAGTGTCGGGGTACGCGTCCGCAACAATGGCAAGCAGGTGGAAGTGAACAGGGCCGGCAGGGCCGAGATGATTCGCACTTGTGCCACCATCGGCCAGAATCGAATCACCGAGGCGGGAAAGAAGACCATTCACCTGCGCATCATTTCGCCTGAAGGTGTAGTCCTTGATCTGGGCGAGGGCTCCGACAATCGTTTTGAATTCGACGGGGTGAGTGGAAAATTCAGCGTGAAGCGCGTGTTTGACTACCAAAATGAATCTATGGAGCTCTGTATATTCTACACTGCTCAAAACGAGCTGCCTTCGGGGAAGTACATTGTGGAAATGTACGAGCGGGGCACCCTGATTGGCAAAACCGAACTCGACCTTAAGTAAATAAATCGACACCCATTCTCTGCATCAGAAAAAAGCCCGCACCTGAACATTGCCAGTGTGGATGGCATCTATATCCTCCGACTTTCGTCCGTTGTAGCTCAGGCTGAGCTGCATGCTTTTACCCAACTGCCGTTGTACTCCCGCGCCCCAGGTGAAGTTTCCGCCGTTTTGAAGTCCGTCGAGCATTTCGTAAGCCACGCTGTTGTTGGCCGCCCCCGTGTATTCGATTGAGATGTAGTTGAGGTGGCCGAAAAAGGATCCCGATTCCATTTTGTTGGCCCGCATGTCTAGACCTATATCAATGAGTTCCGCTTTTTCTCCTCCGAGGCTCTCTTCGTTGTTTCTAAAAGTGTATTTGCCGGTAAAGCTCAGTCTGAACGAAGTCCCGGGTTGGTATGAGAAAGTCTGTTTGGCGGTGTAGTAATCAATATTGAAATTCCTCCCTTCTGCGATGTCGGAAAAACTCGAGCGGTTGCCAAGCTCCTGCTCTGAGACAAGTCCGTATTCCGGGGTGACGTTGTATCGAAGGCGCCCGGTGTGTACAGTCTGTTCGCGCTCTTCAAAGCCACCGGTGAAGGGGTTTTTACTCGCCTGGTTGCTGTAAGTATAGTCCACCCCGAATTTGCTGCTCGTGCGGTTGTAGAACAGGGTGTTTCGGATGCTGGATGACTGGGAGATCAGGGTGGTATCGCTGATGTCGCTCGCGAAGGGATTCAGCCTGTTGAGGCCGTCTTCTATTTGGGTGCGCCGCGAAATGCGAAATGCGGATTGATTGCTGAAGCGGGCCATCACCCCGCGCGCACCTTCCTTGCCCATCCAGGCAGCGGCGGGGTTGATGTTTACCGATTGCGAAAACTGGTTGCTGAAGGCGCGGATGTAGTCGTTGGTGGGGGTGAATACGCGGATGTAGCGCTCTCCGTCTTCCGGCCGGGCCAGCTCAAATTCATTGAGCTCTTTGATACCGTTTTCATTATAGTCGATCCACGTGTATGGCCCTTGCCCTGTGGGGTCGAGTATAAAAATGAATTCCTGCCTGCGCTCCAGCCCCGATCCGAGTTCGTAATACGTATTGGTCACAATGCTGTTTTTAGCAAGACGCAGGCTGTGTTCCACCCGAGAAAGCAAGGTGCGCTCAGGGGCATTGTTGGTCAGTTCTTCATTGGTGATGTTGAGTACCCGATTCGACAGGCTCGCCTTGAATTGGTGTTTGGGATTTTGCACCAGGCCGAGCTCTATGCCGTAATGGCTTGCGTGTGTGCTTTCACCGAGGTTGTTAAACTCAGTAGCGTAGTCAGTACGCTCGCGGTAGAATACTTTGTAATCCAGCCTTGAACTGTCTTGATTGGTAATGTAAAACTGCCAGTCGTAAAACTTGTAGGCCATACTCGACAGCGAGTCTGACTCGGGTCTGAACCTTCTGTTTTCTTCACGCTCGTCCTCAAATCCGATTTTGGCGATGCCGATCGACTTTTCCACCCTTGAGCGGTGCCGGGCGAAGGTGCTTTTTTCGATTCCGTCGGTTTCGAGCAAGCTGCCTCTAAACCAAACATCGAGTCCCTTATAATCTGCATCTGCGGCGAGTGCGTGTTTGGTTCCTCGGTAGATGTTGCCCGCCTGAAAACTGTTAAGGCTGTAATCGAGATCGAGGTCCTTGGCCTTTTGCAACCCGAGGTTTGCGGTCAGGATGTTTTGCGAACGCGCAATCATCTCTTGCGTAAGGTTCCAGTCGCGGTTGAATTCTACATCGCGGTAGGGTTCGATGGGCTGAAAGTTTTCGCCGATCGATTCCAAACGTTGTTTTCGTTGTTCCTTTCGGAAAAGGTGTTGCGGTCCTGGTTGCTGAACCCCGCCTCGACTTTTGCGAGGGTGCGCTCGGTGAGTTTCATGGTTCCGCCGATCATGAGCATTTGATTTTGTCGCGGGGCGACGAGCTGCCTCACGGGTGCGTAGTTTCCCTGCCGCACAGGTTCTCCACCCGTAACGTCGGGTGCCACCCATTTAAACACCCGCCCTGTGGCGTCAAAACCCTCCTGTACATAATCACCCTGACCCTGGCCCACTTCACTGAAGTTGACCTGAAAAACAGCCGCCTCGGTATCCGCAACGGCGCGTACAAATACACTGTCAAAGCCAAGGGAGTCTGTCAGCTGGTAGAGTACCTGGCTGTTGTTGAATTCTGCCACTTGCTGAAAGCTCGGTGCAATGGCCATCGAGATGTCGTCGCCGGCAGCATCGAGTATCCGCCGATCATCGTCGGTGAGTTCCTGCTGCAGGGGCTGATTCTTGGCATCCTGTTCGGAAAAGAAGTTGACGTAGAACGAGAACTTCTCCGTTTCGATGCCCGTGGAAGTTTGTACCATGCTTCGTGCGTAGTTGGCATCGGTGTACTGAAATTCCACGGCAATTCGTTTGTCCTTGTTGATGAGTTGATTTGCCGTAAAGGTAATTTCAGAAGTGTTGTAGTCGATGACGTAGTCGTTTTCCTGACCGCGCTGCATCTCTCTCCCGTCTATGAATACCCGCTCTGTTCCGGCCAGCACAATGATGAAAAGCTCGTTTTCATTTCCCCTCAGGGGATACGGCCCCTGGTTTCCTTCCTGCCCGGTGATGATGTTTCGTGCGAACTTTCCTCGTGAGAGTGCCGCACTCGTCTCGGTAAACAGGGCCTTCTCTTCGTCGCCGCCCAATGGCTGGCGGGTGGAGAATGTGGCTCCTTGTCCGCGCTTGTAGTAGTTGGTGAAGTACCCCGTGGGCCTCGAGAGAAAAAAGTCGCCCGCCGTCAGTTTTGAGCGGTCATCAAACAGCTGGATGTACACCTGGTCGAATTCCTGGAGGGTGGCAGTGTTGCCCTCCGGTTGAATCGGAATGTTGTCGTCGGTTATTGAAGCCACGATACTGATGCGGTCATTGATTTGGCCGTTGAGCTGCAGGCTCAGGGTGCTGTTCACGGTCAGGTCTTGCGCATTTCCGAACCCCACACCCCTCGATATGCTTCCCGTTTTGTTGAGTTGGCTCGATCCGAAAAGTGATTCCTGTTCAGCTTGAGGTCGGTAGGTGTAAGGCTCGGCGAGGTATTCCTCATCGGGTTGAATGAGCTCCATAGACCGGCGCATGTACACATCGGAGAAGCTGAAGCTGAACACCCGGTATTTCACTTCGGCCTCGCCTTTCGGAAAAGGGGCTTTCCAGGTAATAATTGCGGCTGAATAGTCAATTTCATAGCGCGAGGTGTCGGTTATTTCGCCGTTCAAATAGACGATTTCACTTTCGGGAACGATGCTAAGGGTATCGAGTGAAGTGGTATCGGAGAGGATTTCAAAAGATTTAGAGCGCAGGTTATCCGCACCTTGCCCGAGTGCATGTGCAGACGTGAGAAGGACCCACACAAAGAGAACAACCTGTCGTGGATATTTCTTTGCCACCTCCCCTAACGTCGGCAAGGAGATTCTCTTAAATTTGAAACTTCGCAAACAAGTTTGATTACTTACCCAATCCGTTATCTATACGCAAATTGAAGCTTAAAATTATATCCTACAATGTTAATGGCATCAGGGCCGCAGTTAAAAAAGGGCTGATGGAGTGGCTGGCTGACGAAAACCCGGACATTTTTCTTGTACAAGAGACCAAAGCAAAACCCGAACAAATAGACCTTGATGCCTTTGCCAAGCAAGGCTATACAGCAGCCATACACAGTGCCGAAAAGAGCGGCTATTCGGGGGTGGCAATTTTTTCGAAAATGAAGCCCGACCATGTGGAAGTAGGTTGCGGAATTGAAAAATACGACAGAGAAGGACGGGTTTTACGCGCCGATTTCGGAGAGTTGTCCGTTTTGAGTACTTACTTTCCATCCGGAAGCAGCGGCGATGAGCGCCAGGAGTTCAAGATGGAGTTTTTGAATGACTTTAAGCCGTTTGCAAAAAATCTTGCTAAACAACGCAGAAAGGTAGTAATTTCGGGCGATTACAATATTTGTCACAAGCCTATAGATATACACAACCCGGTGTCGAACAAGAAGTCCAGTGGCTTTTTGCCCGAAGAGCGGGAGTGGGTCACTGAGTTTTTGAGCGAGGGGTTTTTAGATTCCTTCAGGCATTTTCACGAAGATGAGCCCGACAGGTATAGCTGGTGGACGTATCGCTTCAGTGCCCGGCAGAAGAACCTCGGTTGGCGAATTGATTATCATATGGTGTCGGAAGCATTGAAATCAGGGCTTATCGGGGCGGATATTTTGGAAAATGTTCACCACAGTGACCATTGCCCCGTGAAGTTGAATTTGGAAATTTAATATCCAGTAAGCATTGAAAAATTTCGGATCACTTAAAGTTTGGTTTGTTCTTCTTGGATTGGCGGTATTTGCCGCGTGCAATCCCTCTCCGGAGTCAGAGGAGAGGGCGATCCGCACTGCTCAGGGCGGTGTGAAGCTCGGGGGCCTTTTCAGAATGAATATCACGGATGAAATTCGCAGCATTTTTCCTCACAATATCGTAGACGCCTCCGCATTCAACATTATGAATCAGGTATACGAGGGCTTGGTGAGAATTGATAAGCAGACCGGTGATATTGTACCGGCCCTCGCCGAGCGCTATGAATTGAGTGCAGATGGAAAGACCTACAGGTTTCACATTCGAAAGGGAGTAAAGTTTCACGAGGACCGCATTTTCGGGGATAAGAAGACCCGTGAAATGACTCCCAAAGATGTGGCTACCTGTTTTCGCCGACTCTGTGAGCCGCATGAGAACAATCAATTGTACGCTTTTGTCATTGACATCATAAAAGGAGGGAGGGAGCATTACGAAAAAGGCAAGGCCGGCATAGATGCGGCCAATGGCCCCCGTGGCATTCGCGTTACTTCTGAAGGGGTTTTGGAAATAGAACTCGAGTTTCCCATCCCCAGCTTTCTTACGATACTCACCCACCCGTGCTGCTGGATATTTCCTCAGGAGCTGTACGATTATGGCAAGGAGATCAACAACTGGGCCATCGGAACAGGTCCGTTTAGTGCCCGTACAGTGAAAATCAATGATGTCATTGTTCTTGAACGTAACCATGACTATTGGAAAGTGGACGAACATGGCAATCATTTGCCTTACCTCGATGCAGTGCGTTGTAACTTTCTATCCGGCGATCGCCAGCAACTGAATACTTTTTTTGATGGTCACCTGGACCTCATATTGCAGGTTCCGTTTGAGAAGATGGCTGAAATTGAAGCAAAGTCGGGAGCCAATAGCTCGCTGGGAGTGGATTTTAATATTTTAAGCAGCCCCGGTTTGCGTGTCGAGTACTACGGTTTTCAGCACCGCAGCGACGTCTACGGCAATGAGGACGTGAGAAAGGCCTTCAACCATGCCATTGACCGGAATTTTTTGGTAGACAGTATTCTAAAAGGTTACGGAGTTCCTGCCAATCACGGTTTTGTTCCGGGAAGCATGCCGGGATTTGGCGATCGCTCCGGACACGGCTTTACATTCAACCCTGATACGGCGAGAATGCTGCTGCGACGTGCGGGATACGCTTCGGGTGCAGAATTTCCCGTAGTGACCATTCAGCTCAATGACGGCAGTGAAACAGCCCTCCAAATAGCGGATGAAATTCAGCACATGCTCACTCGAAACCTGGGATTGACAGTAGAACTCGCTGTGCTGCCCAGAAACAGGCATTACGACAAAATTGAGCAGGGTTCTGTGGAGTTTTGGCGTGATGGTTGGATCGCCGATTACCCCGACCCTGAAAACTTTCTCAAGCTTTTTCACGGAAAACTCGTTCCTGACGACTCCGTGAAGGCGTCATACTTGAATACTGTGAGGTTTACAGATCAGGAGTTTGACAGCTATTTCGAAGGTGCTATGCGCGAACCTGTGAAAGCCGATCGAACGGCTCTTTTTCTGAAAGCCGATGCCGAAATTATCAATAAGGCTGCGGTTGTTCCGCTCTATTATGAGAAGTGGATTTGGCTTTCTTCAGCCCGGGTTCAAAACCTCATGTCGGGCCCCATGGGTGAGCTCGACCTGTCGAGGGTATACCTGGACGCTACTGCAGATTTAAGCGATTCAGGCGGCTGACCTGATCAGAAAGTGCTTGGCGATGGGCAAAAGTGTTTCGCATTGCGGAAGCCTTAAGCCGGTCTCTACTAAGTACACATTGGGGGTGGCCCGGCTCACAATGTCACTTTTATTCATCAGTTCCCACTTTACGGCATTCAGGTTTTCAAACCTTCCCGTGGTTATTTCCGAATGGTAGTTGGTGCAAACATCTTTGTAACTGTTGTTTCCGAAAGGGCGTCTCACCAGTCTGAAGTGGTATGAGTATATCCGCACGGAACGCGACTTTCTAAAAAAGAGCCAGCCGGGATTGTCGGCAGAAGCCAAAATACCGAGGGGAGTGATTTCCACGTCGCTCAATAATTCATCTAAAATGGCGGAACCTTCGCGGTACAAATTGCCCAGTGTATGAGAAGCGAACCGAACGATGCCGTCGAGCTCGGCCATGATGCCACAGTTGTCAGGCAGGGCTTTTCGTATCATTTTCAGACGCTTCAGGTCTACTTCCAGCAGGTCGGTGCGCAGGCTGTCACCCATTTCCGCTTTGGCAGCCCTGTATGCATCAAGGTTGTTCAGCAGGCGCTTTACGTCATCGAGGTAGGGAAAAAATTTTCGCTCAGAAAACTGTGATTCCATGTTCTTTGCATAGGCCATCACCTCGTAAGTCTTATATTCGTAGTCGAATAAAGGCTCTACAAACCAGGTTTCGCTCAACTGCTTCATAACGGAAATTTAAGTTCTTAAACGGTACTTTGTTGTTAAAACGAAGATTTTGAGTAAAAAGGTACTGAAATTGTCGGACTTTTGTAACACAAACTCTACGAAATGAAAACTTCCAACCTCGTGAAAATATCCGCATTGGCGGTTCTTGCTTTAATGACTGCATGCGTTCCTCAGCGAAAATTTCAAGAAATTGCTGAGAAAGAAGAGAACTGCAGGGAAGAAAATATTCGGCTCACTGAAGAAAATGAGACCCTTCGCACCGAAAACAACGAGCTGCTTTCAAAATACGAGGTCACCGAACGGAAAATTCAGGCCCTGACCTCCGACACAGCAGTGCTCGGAACTTCACTTCGCATTTTGCGGAAGCAATACGACAAGATCAATGCCCTCAACGACGAGCTCCTCGCGAAAACCACCAGCCTGCGTGAAGGCACAGAGCAGGATAAGAAGAAGCTGTTGGGCGATCTCGAAGAACTCAAAGTGACCCTGCTGGCCAAGGAAGATGCACTGGCTCAACTCGAGGCTGCGCTCAATGCCAAAGAAGAAGAACTCGTTGCGAGAGAGGTGAAACTCGACGAAATGCGAGCGATGATGAGCCGCAAGGACTCAATGATGACTGCCCTGCGCAAAAGCGTGGCCGATGCACTCACCGGCTTTGAAGGCAAAGGTCTTTCGGTAGAATACAAAAACGGCCGCGTGTACGTAAGTATGGAGGCCAAGCTGCTTTTCGCTACCGGTAGCGCCGAAGTGGACAAGAAGGGTCGGGAAGTCATTGTCGATTTGGCCAAGGCCATTCAAGGCCGCGACGACCTGCAAATAATGGTAGAAGGCCACACTGATTCCGATGCATTCAGTAGAAACTCGTTTCCGAGAAATAATTGGGACCTGAGCGTATTGCGCGCCACATCGGTGGTAAATCTCATGCTCGACAAGTCCGAAATCGACCCCGTACTTCTGATTGCCGCCGGACGAAGCGAATACCTGCCAATAGACCCCTCCGATAAGTCGAAGAACCGACGCATTGAGGTGATCCTGACGCCCAATCTCGACGAACTGATGAACATGGTTTCGGGAGAGAGCGAGAATTAAGGCCAGGTTTAACCAAACATCTCGGCGAGCATGTCGCGCACTTTCGACACGCGCACCACTTCAATTTCGACTGACTTAAGCTCGATCTTTGGGGTGTGTGACGAAATGAAAATGCGCTTGAATCCGAGTTTGAAAGCCTCTGCTATTCGCTGCTCGGTGCGCATCACCGGCCGTATCTCGCCTGAGAGGCCCACCTCGCCCGAAAAGCATGTGCCCGCCGGCAGTGTGAGGTCTTCGCTCGAGGATAGCACGGCTGCCACCACTGCCAGGTCGATGGAAGGGTCGTTCACCTTTAGGCCGCCTGCCAGGTTGATAAATACGTCTTTTGAAGCCAGTTTAAATCCGCACCGCTTTTCGAGCACCGCGAGCAGCATGTGAAGTCGTCGCACATCGAATCCGGTCGACGAGCGCTGCGGAGTGCCATATACCGCTGAACTTACCAGGGCCTGGACCTCGATCATCAGGGGCCGAACACCTTCGATGACTGCCGCCGCCGCAGAGCCGCTCATCTCGCCTGCGTGGAGGCTCATCAGCAGGTCTGACGGATTGGCCACGGGCTTGAGTCCGCTCCCGTCCATTTGGTAGATTCCCAGCTCGAACGTTGAGCCGAACCGGTTCTTGGTGCACCTCAGCAGCCTGAATTGATGGTGGTGATCGCCTTCAAAAACAGCGACTGTGTCGACCATGTGCTCGAGAACCTTGGGCCCTGCTATCGAGCCTTCTTTGGTAATGTGCCCGATGAGGAAAATCGGGATGTTGGCCGTTTTGGCAAAGCGCATGAGCAGTCCGGCGCTTTCGCGAATTTGGGTCACCGAACCGGGAGCCGAGTCAACCCAGCTCGCATTGAGCGTTTGTACAGAGTCAATTACAACAAATCCAGGCTTTATTTTCTTGGCCTCCTTAATGATGCGCTCAGGGTCGGTTTGGGTGAGGATGTAGCATTCGTTGCTCGTGCTGCCTAGCCGCTTGGCACGCTGCGAGACCTGCTCTTCCTCACCCGATACATAAAGTACGGGCGCATTGGCATATCGCACCGCCGCTTGCAAGAGAAGCGTGGATTTTCCGATGCCCGGTTCACCCCCGATGAGTACCATCGATCCCGGCACCAATCCGCCGCCGAGTACACGGTTGAGTTCAGCGTCTTCGAGAGGCATGCGCGCAGCGGCGCTCACCTCAACCTCATCGAGTTTTTGCGGCGCCGATTCCGAAGCGGCCCCCGCCATGTGCGGCGCTGCAGATTCTGATTTTTTCTGAACGGTTTCTTCCTTAAATTGATTCCATTCCCCGCACGAAGGGCATTTGCCCTGCCACTTGGGCGATTCGTAACCGCAATTTCCGCAAAAGAAGACAGATTTAGTTTTTGCCACGGGTGCTCTTTTCGATGATGGATGTGGTCGAATAGCCCTCCACGATGGAGATCACGACCGTTTCTTTGCCCCTTTGGCGCTGCAAGTCCGAGCCCACGAGGTAATTTTTGGCTCTTGTGTCGCGCTGCTCGGGGTCATAATCGCCGCCCTTGACGAGCACATCGGGTTCGAGGGCCTTGATCAGTTCGTAAGGAGTGTGTGCGTCGAATATGACTACGGCGTCTACAGGCCCCATGGCGGCGATGACTGCGGCCCTGTCGGCCTGAGCATTTACGGGCCTGTTTCCGCCCTTACCGAGGGCTCGCACAGAGGCATCGGCATTCACGGCTACAATAAGACGGTCGCCAAAGTCAGCTGCCCGGGCCAGGAGGGTGACATGGCCCCGGTGCACAATGTCGAATACACCATTGGTAAATACCGTTTTGAGTCCTTTGATGCGCCACCCTTCACGAAGTGATGAGAGCGCCTCGAGGGTCATGATTTTTCTTTCTATAGATTCAAGCCGCGACATGGTCAGTTTTATTTTGTTTGAGGGCGGGCATGATGAGCATACTCGCCCCGCCCACCAATACAATCATGGATGTTTGCGAAAGCCACAGGATCCAGCCGAGGGCAAACCCCGTTTCGCCGGCGATCCCGTACAGCATTAATGCCTGCATGATGCCGACGGGAAATGCGCCGATACCTCCCGGAATCACCACAATGGCGAAGCTTCCAACCACAAAACCTGCGAAAACGGCATCGGCGCCGAGTCCGGCAGTGTCTTCCAATGCCAGAAAACACACCCAGAACATGCCCACGTAAAGCAACCATATGGCGATGGTTGCGATGAGGTAGGCACCTCTTTTTTTCATTTTGATAATGCTCCGCAAGCCTTCTGTGAGCCCTTCCTTAAGTTTCCAGATCATAGAAAAAAACGGCCGGTCTTTCCATTTTTCAAGAAGTTTGAGTCCGAGGAAAGCTCCGACGATACCCGCTATAAGAATGATCCAAAGAATGGTGGACGTTGCTTTTCCTGAAAAAACCTCAAATAAATCGTCGGCAAATGGTTTTAGAATGCTGTACTGAAGCACCAGGGTAATGCCCGTGATGCCGAGCAGCACCACGAAGTCAAGTGCCCTCTCGGAAATGATGGAGCCGAAACTCTTTTCGAATGGCACCTTCTCGTACTTGGTGATGGCTGCTGCGCGGCTCAATTCGCCTACCCTTGGCAGGATGAGGTTAACAATGTAGCCGATCATGACGGCCAGAAAATTATTCACGGGGCTCACTTTGTAACCCATGGCTTCCAATTGGAAGTTCCATCGGTACCCGCGGATGTAATGACTCAGCAGACCCATCGCAAATGAAAGCGCCACCCACAGGTAATTCGCTTCGCGAAGTGCAGTAAAAAGGGATTGACGCTGGTACTCGTCGAGCTGCCGATAGATGTGCACAGTGAGGAAAATACCCAGCCCGACGGGAATAACTACTTTGAGTATTTGAATCAGGGTGTTTTTCACAGGGGCGTCAGGCTTGAGGGGGCTAAAGTACGGAACGCAGGAATTGTTTGCGTCCGTAAAGCGGATTAAATAAGGCAGGCCTAATTCAGCGGCATATTGTCAATGAGCCTCACCCCGCCCACGCGCGCAGCGATGAGAGCGATGGCTGAATCGTCGTTGCCGATTTTTTTGTCGCCGATGGGTGCCAGGGTCCGTGCATCGGCCACTTTAAAATACTCGAGCTCCGGCTCGGCCAGGCCATTGAAGTATTCTTGCCCCAACGTCTCGAGACCTGAATCCCTACCTTGGTTCACGGCGTCTTTCGCGGACTTAAGTGCTTTATAAAGGTGGGTTGCGAGTTCTTTTTCATAGGATGAAAGGCGCTCATTGCGAGAGCTCATTGCGAGGCCGCCTTTGTCTCTCACGGTTTCGCAACCAATAATTTCGACGGGTATGCTGTATTGCTTCACAAGCGAATGCACCACGAGGAATTGCTGGTAATCCTTGAGTCCGAAATAGGCCCTGGTTGGGTTTACAATTTCCAGAAGCCGCTTTACTACTGAGGCTACGCCGTTGAAGTGCCCTGGTCTTGAACTGCCTTCGAGCTTGTCAGCCACAGGGCCAAGGTTGTACTTGTTGTGATCTTCTTGGGGATAGATCGTTTTGTGCTCAGGGCAAAAAAGCACCTGACAACCTGTAGAACGCAGCTTTTCGATGTCTGATTCGCGCTGTCGGGGATATTTATTGAAATCCTCGGGATCATTAAATTGAGTGGGATTTACGAAGATAGAGCAGACTGTAATGGTGTTTTCACTCAACGATTTGCGGACCAAACTCAGGTGCCCCTCATGAAGCGCCCCCATGGTGGGCACGAACCCCGTGGTATGGGGTGGAAAGCGGTGTTCATCCAATAAGGAATTAAGCTCACTTTCAGAGGTAAGTACCTGCATTACAGTGTTTTTTGAGCAATAAAATTTCTTCTAAAATCTGTCGAAAAGGGCCCAAAGCTAAGTGTTTATGTTGAATATGCGGGATAATTTTCGTAATTTTGTTTTATCTAATTAATACTCCCTATATTTTATGAAGAAGACGAGAGTTTTGTACGTGTCGCAGGAGATTACCCCCTTTCTGCAGAAGAATGAGTTGTCTGAAGTGTCGCGAAACCTCCCCCAGGGAATTCATGAGAAAGGCAAAGAGATCAGGGTGTTCATGCCCAAGTACGGAACCATCAACGAGCGGAGGCACCAGCTTCACGAGGTGATCAGGCTTTCGGGGATGAATTTGGTAGTAGACGATACTGACCATCCGCTTATCATAAAAGTAGCATCCATACCCACTGCACGCATGCAGGTCTACTTTATTGACAACGAAGATTATTTTCAGCGAAAGCAAGTGCTCCGTGACAAAAACGGGAAGTATTTCAAAGACAATGACGAACGCGCCATTTTCTTTTGCAGAGGCGTATTAGAAACTGTGCGAAAGCTCGGTTGGGCTCCCGATGTCATTCACTGTCACGGCTGGTTTACTTCGCTTTTGCCGCTTTACGTGAAGAAGTACTACGGAGATGATCCACATTTTGAGAACTCAAAAGTGGTTGTATCTGCCTACGAGAGTGAATTTAGTGGATCGCTGGATCCCAAACTCGCAGAAAAATTGAAATTTGACGGCTTCGATGCAGCAGATATTGAGGACGCAAAAGATCCTACCTTCGAAAATTTGCATAAACTTGCATTTAAATACGCCGATGGAATTGTTGCAGGCAGCCCGCAGCTCAATCAGGGTGTAGCTGATGCCATGGACGAATCCGGAAAAAGTATTCTCGAATACTGCGAACCCGCGACCTGCGTTAAAGCATACAGTGACTTTTACGACACCATACTCCAGGACAGTTCAGTACTTGTTGATTAAGTACCTATTCCATACTATGACAACATCCGGAAAGCGGCCCGCATTGAGGGCCGCTATCTTTTTTTTGACCTTTGGAGCGCTGTGCATGCAGTGCACCAAACCCGAACAAGATCTTGGCATTGACCTTCAGGAAGAAGACAATTTACTTTCTGTTCAAGGGATTGATACTTTCACCATCAGGTCTTACACCATCCTCGAAGATTCGGTGAGGTCTGACAAACTCAACCCTGCCATGGTCGGCGCTTACGTGGACCCGGTATTTGGATTCGTGAAGGCAGGTCACGTGACTGAGTTGCGGCTGTCGTCCGGAAATCCCGTTTTCGTGCCTCCCGGCTCTGACCGCTCAGACCTGGTGGTCGATTCATTGGTTCTTGGACTGAGCTTTCAATCAAACCTCACAGGCCGAGCTCAAGATGCCCATTATGGCAATTTAGGCCCGCAGTTTTTTCGTGTGTATGAGCTTCAGGATAGTCTTTCAGTTGATTCCCAGTATTTTCACACCCGAGATGTTAACTTTCTAGAACCTGACCTGGTTCTTCCAGGTCGAAATATGGTGACTCCCAATCCGACCGATACCTCTACGATCAATGGACAGGATGTACTACCCGAAATCAGGTTGCCACTCGACACGGAAATCGGAGAGCGTATATTGTCAGTGAACAATGGAAACGGAATTACAGCGACCCAATTTGTCACTGCCATCAAGGGGCTTTTTATCACTGTGGATGAAACCATGATGAATCCTTTCGGAGCGGGCATCATCTATTTCGATACATTTTCTCAGCTCAGCAGGGTGAGCATGTACTATCGCAACACGTCTACAGAAGAAGATTTTCGCTATGACTTTTTTATTCGAAACAATTCCGGAAAGTTTGGTGTGTTCGACCACGGTTACGAAGTGGCCGAAGACGCGCTGAGGCGTCAGGTACTAATGGATGATCTTGAAGCCGGCAATCGAGATCTCTACGTGCAGGCCATCGGCGGTACCAAGCTCAGGATTGAGCTTCCCCACATTGAAACCCTGAGGGGCCTCACGGGGACTGCTATCAATAAGGCTGTGCTCACCCTTCCGATTCGCGGAAGCGCGCTTGGCAGCTATGCCCCGCCCGGCAACCTGTTTGTTTTTGGATTGAACGAAAACGGCGATGCCTTCTTGCTCGACGATCAGATCGATGGAGGTGGATTTGTGGGGGGAGCCCTAGATCTGGAAAACGGCAGGTACCGCTTTACCATTACAAGATATTTGCAGCAAGTGATTAACGGCACACGTCCATTTAACGGACTCGAAATCGTGTCGAGCGGGGCAGCCTTTTCGGCAAACAGGGTCGTAATCAATGGCCCTGACTATCCCGACCCGGCAACACCCGAGAACAATACGAAGCTCGAAATCATATTTACCAACTACTGAATTATGTGTGGAATAGTAGGTTATATCGGCACCAAAGAAGCTTACCCCATTTTGATCAGCGGTCTGCGAAGGCTGGAATACCGAGGGTATGACAGCGCGGGGGTGGCCATTTTGAAAGATGGTGAAATAACCACCCACAAATGTAAGGGCAAGGTATCGAGCCTCGAAGCCATGATCGCAGCCCAAGGTGGAAATCCTGAAGGTCAGGTTGGAATCGGACATACGCGTTGGGCCACCCACGGGCCACCCAACGATGTGAATGCGCACCCTCACGCTTCTGACGACGGGCAGATGGTCATGATTCACAACGGTATTATCGAAAATTACGGATCGCTGAGGCAAGAGCTTTCAAAGCGCGGACATGTTTTTAAGAGCGATACCGATACAGAAGTGCTGATTCACTTAATTGACGATATCAGGAAGAATGCCGATGTAACGATATTTGAAGCGGTCAGAATTGCACTCAATGAGGTAATCGGTGCTTACGCCATTGTAGTGATGGACAGAAATACGCCTGATCAGCTCATCGCAGCCAAAAAAGGCAGCCCGCTTGTGGTAGGCATTGGGAAGGACAAGGATTACTTCATCGCCTCTGATGCTACTCCCATTGTGGAGCACACCAAGAATGTGGTTTACCTCGACGACGAAGAAATTGCCATCATTGATGCCCGTGACGGGTTCAAGTTGATGAACATAAAAAATCAGGAGAAAACTCCTTATGTCCAAGAGCTTGAGCTTAAGCTTGAAGCACTTGAGAAAGGTGGATTTGAGCACTTCATGCTTAAAGAGATCTACGAGCAGCCCCGCTCTATCCTTGACAGCATGCGGGGTCGCCTGCGCGCCGACAAAGGCCGTGTGGAACTGGGCGGTATCCGTGACTACATTCAGCGGTTTGTGCACGCGAAGCGAATCATCATCCTCGGATGCGGTACGAGCTGGCACGCCGGCTTGGTCGGGGAGTACCTTTTTGAAGACCTCGCGCGCATCCCCGTCGAGGTAGAGTATGCATCTGAGTTCCGATACAGAAATCCTGTGATCTTTGAGGACGATGTGGTGATAGCAATATCACAATCAGGCGAAACGGCTGACACACTGGCCGCGATCGAACTTGCCAAATCCAAGGGCGCCACGATTATCGGAATATGCAACGTCATCGGCTCATCCATACCCAGGGCCACCCACGCCGGTTCATATACCCACGCGGGTCCCGAAATCGGAGTGGCATCGACCAAAGCTTTCACTGCTCAGGTTACGGTGCTCACCCTGATGGCTCTCTATGTGGCACGTGAAAAGGGATCGATTACCGAAAGCCGCTTTCACCGATTACTGATCGAGCTCGACGCCATTCCCGGAAAGGTGGAAAAAGTACTCGAGAAAAATGATCAGATTAAATTCATAGCAGATCACTACAAGAGTGTGCCGAATGCCCTCTATTTGGGAAGGGGCTACAACTTTCCGGTGGCACTAGAAGGTGCTTTAAAGCTCAAAGAAATTTCTTACATCCACGCAGAAGGTTATCCCGCTGCAGAAATGAAGCACGGGCCTATTGCTTTGATTGACGAGGAAATGCCTGTCTTTTTCGTGGCACCGCGCGGAGGAGCTTACGAGAAGATTGTCAGCAATATTCAGGAAGTGAAGGCCCGTAAGGGAAAGATCATCGCCATCGTCACCGAAGGAGAGGAGCAGGTGCGATCCATGGCCGATCACGTCATCGAAATTCCCGACACCGATGAATGTCTGATGCCATTGCTCACCGTCATTCCCCTGCAGTTGCTGAGCTACCATGTAGCGGTAATGCGAGGTTGTAATGTGGATCAGCCCAGGAATCTTGCGAAGTCGGTAACTGTAGAATAGACGAGAATTTGTAACGGTTACGAATCGCTCGGAAGGCATGCCTGTAGCGGTGATCCCCTCCGTTTTATACATAAAAATCAAAACAAATATGAAATTTAAAATCACTCTCGCTTTTGCTGTATTTTCCTTAATGATAGCAAGTTGCGGAAGCTCTTCGGACGAAGCTAAGAGCGGAAAGGAACAGGCGAAAGAAATGAGCGATGCCCTGATGGACGAAATGGAAGCTGCAACTGATGAAGTTGAAGAAACCGACGAGGACATTGAGGATGAAACGAAAAAAGTCGAAGCCCAATGACTTTGGACAAATAAAGAATTGCACAAAAAAACGCCCCGAATCAGGGCGTTTTTTTGTGTATCAACCTGAGTTCGATTGTTATTCGGGGTTTCAGACGTTCATAAAATCTCGATATACAAGGCGCATTTTTAAAGCTTTAGCGGGCTAAAGCAAGAAAATGTAACGCAGTAGATCGGATTTTATGGACGAGTCTGCGCCAATTTGCGGGCATTTCGACACCTCACCCGTCCATCACATCGGTTTATTCACCTCATCGACTTGCGAATGCCTATCTTAAGACATTCAAATACAGACACCCTGAATCCTGAAGAATAATCGAACTCAGGTTATCAGGTTTCTCAAATAATCATTCCTGCACCCACAGTTTTGTTGGTGGCTTCGTCGATGATGACAAGGCTGCCGGTGATCCTGTTGCGCGAATAGCGGTCGTGAAACAAAGGCGATGTGGTGCGCACTGAGATGCGGCCAATGTCGTTCATGTTAATCACCTTGTCATTTTCCATTCGGTGCAGGGTGTTGATGTCCACTTTGTATTTGATCTCTTTTACGATGCACCGCACATCTTTGCTCGTGTGCTTAATGGCGTATTTTCCATTGAGAGCCAGGGGAGCATCACCCATCCAGCACACCATCATTTCGATATCCTGACCCACTTCGGGTTTATTGTTGGTGCGCACGATCATATCGCCGCGGCTGAGGTCAAAATCTTCTTCCAGACACATCGTAACGCTCATCGGAGCGAAGGCCTCGCTGATTTCGCCGTCGAATGTATTGATGGATGAAATTTTTGTGGTGAACCCTGAGGGTAGCAAAGTTACCTCATCTCCTTTTTTGAATACGCCTCCCGCGATGCGCCCGGCATATCCTCGGAAGTCAGGGTGCTCAGCGGTTTGAGGTCTTACCACATACTGCACGGGAAAGCGGCAATCCACATGGTTGTGGTCGCCCGAAATGTGGATGTTTTCTAAAGTGTACATCAGCGTGCTCCCCTGGTACCAGTCCATATTCGTGGACTTGTGAACTACGTTGTCGCCCTTGAGTGCGCTGATCGGGATGAAGCGGATGTCGTTCACTTCGAGCTTCGAACAAAACGCCTTGAGGTCGTCCCTGATTTCTTCGAAGCGATCTTCATCGTGATCGACAAGATCCATTTTATTGATGCAGAATACGATGTGTGGAATTTTGAGCAAGGATGCAATGAATGCGTGCCTGCAGGTTTGCTCCACCAGTCCGTGTCGGGCATCCACAAGAATGATTGCCAGATTTGCCGTAGAGGCACCTGTGACCATATTTCGGGTATACTGGATATGGCCGGGGGTATCGGCGATGATAAATTTTCGTTTTGGCGTTGCAAAGTATCGATATGCCACGTCGATGGTAATACCCTGTTCTCGCTCGGCCCTTAGTCCGTCAGTTAGCAGCGCAAGGTTTACCTCCTCGTCACCACCCATTCTGGCGCTGGCGCGCTCGATAGCTTCCATCTGGTCAGTAAATATGCTTTTGCTGTCATAGAGCATTCTTCCTATGAGTGTAGACTTTCCGTCGTCCACACTTCCTGCGGTGGTGAATCGGAGCAAGTCCATATCCAGATAAGCAGGTGCTTTTCCTTTGGTCATTGGGTAGGTAATTTTGTCGTGGTGGTTATTTAGAAGTAGCCTTGTTTTTTGCGGTCTTCCATGGCGGCTTCACTGCGTTTGTCATCCGAACGACTTCCTCGCTCGGTGGTTCTGGTAGCAGCAACTTCTTCGATAATTTTTTGGAGGCTGTCGGCATCAGATTCCACAGCGCCGGTGCAGGTCATATCGCCGATGGTTCTGAACCTCACCACGCGTTCCTCCACCTTTTCATCATCTCGCCGCTTGATGTAATCACACTCTGCCAGAAGGGCTCCATCTCTTTCAAAAACCCTTCGTTTGTGGCTGAAATAAAGCGAAGGGATTTTAATATTCTCGGCCAGAATGTACTGCCAAATATCCATTTCGGTCCAGTTTGAAATCGGAAACACCCGAAAATGCTCTCCCATCACCTTGCGGCCATTAAAAATATTCCAAAGTTCGGGTCGCTGATTTTTTGGATCCCACTGCCCGAATTCGTCCCGGTGGCTGAAAAATCTTTCTTTGGCCCGCGCTTTTTCTTCGTCGCGTCTTCCTCCACCCATGGCAGCGTCGTACTTTCCTTCTTCTAATGAGTTGAGCAAAGTCGCTGTTTGCAACGCATTTCGGCTGGCATTAAACCCTTTTTCTTCTACAGACATACCCTTATCAATGGCATCCTGCACGGAACCAACGTTCAGCTGTACGCCCGTCTCCGCTACGAGCGCATCTCGAAATGCAATGGTTTCAGGAAAGTTGTGCCCTGTGTCTACATGAAGCAATGGGAATGGTACTTTGGCAGGCCAGAAAGCCTTTCTCGCGAGGTGGAACATCACGATCGAGTCCTTCCCTCCGGAAAAAAGCATGACGGGATTTTCGAATTGCGAGGCTACCTCACGGAATACGAAGATGGATTCAGACTCCAACTCCCGCAGGTGGGTCAGGCTGTATGATTGCATTTATGCGTATTTGATTTTTGGGTAAATATGGTCGAACAGTTGGTCGGTTGACTCCTCGGGAGTTTGATCAGCAGTTTTGATGATCACCGTCGGATTTTTCGGCCGTTCAAATGGAGCGTCAATTCCTGTAAAATTCTTGATTTCACCATTGCGCGCTTTTTTGTACAGGCCTTTTACATCTCTTGATTCGCAAATTTCAAGGGGAGTGTCTACGAAGACCTCCACAAAGTGTTCGGGGCCTATAATGCGTCGGGCCGATTCTCTGATTTCGGTGGTCGGGCTCACAAAACAATTGATGGTAATCACACCGCATTGCACAAAAAGTTTGTTGACTTCGGCGATGCGCCTAATGTTTTCTGCACGGTCCTCAGCGGTGAACCCAAGGTTATTATTGAGTCCATCGCGCACATTATCACCGTCCAGCAGCTGGGTCAGGTGTCCTTTTTCATAAAGCTTCCTTTCGAGGATTTTCGCAATGGTCGTTTTTCCCGAGCCCGAAAGACCCGTGATCCATATCGCAATTGCGCGCTGCTTGATCATCTTTTCTTTGTCCTCTTTGAGAAGCATCTCGTCGTGAAAAGTAAAGATGTTGCCGGGCCGTTCTTTCATGGGGTCAAGGAGGTCAGTCGCAAATGTAAGAATACTTGACGTGTGGCGTCCCTGAATTTGATGCTGAAAAGGTTTTAAGCAGTGACATATTTTGGCTTATTTCGCGTTCCGCCTTGCTTTGAACGCGGGCGTGTAGTAACTTAACCGCTGCGTTGACGTAATGAACGCACGCCCCCGCAACTAACTCCCCGCATGAAGTTTAGACTCTCAAATTACGAGAAGTTAATTTACTTGGTGATCGATCTGGTGATGCTGAATTTGGCATTTGCCATAGGTTTCTTCTTTAGGTTCAGTACTTTTGGAAACCTCCTCCGATCTGATTACCTCACCCTCTTCCTTTTTATCAACTTTATGTGGCTACTTGGAGCCAAAATCGGTGATTACAGTCTTGACAATCGCAGGAGAAAGACCATCGCGATTTATTGGGATTTTGTAAAGGCCATATTCTTCAATTTGCTGCTTACCCTTGCTTTTATATCCCTGATACAGGGGAAGTACAGTGAGACCTTTGTTTTGAGATTTTACCTCTTGTTTTTTGTTCTGGGGGGCTTGTCGCGCATCCTTTTCAACAGCTATCTGAAAATGTACCGCAAGCGCGGCTATAACTTCAGGCGAATGGTTGTGGTCGGGGTGAATCCGTTTTCTATAGATTTTGTAAACGAACTTATTCAGCATCCCGAGTACGGATACAAATTTCTCGGATTCTTTGGCTATAATTCCAAGGTGGCCGAGGAGAACATTCGCGTGCGTAAATTCGATAAAATACACAAATTCCTTCTCGAATATGAGATTGATGAGGTGTACATCGCCCTTCCTTCTGATCCGGATTATCACATCAAGGAGCTTATTAAGTTTTGTCACCTGAACTACATCAAGATCAATTTTTTGAATGAGTTTATTCACTTGTTGAATAAGAAGACCATTCAGGTGAATATGGACTACAATGGCCCGACGCCAATTGTATCAGTTGCCAAGGAGCCATTGGAGGTTTCTGCTAACAAAGTAATGAAGCGCACTTTCGATCTTGTTTTTTCGCTCTTTGTTGTGGTCTTCATTTTGTCCTGGTTGGTTCCTGTTGTGGCTCTGCTCATTAAATTGAGCTCGAGGGGCCCTGTTTTTTTCAAGCAAAAGCGCACAGGGTTGGACGGGCATACTTTTTATTGTTACAAATTCAGGACGATGCGTGTGAATGCAGTCGCAGATGAGCAGCAGGCTACTGAGGGAGATGGTAGAATCACTAAGGTGGGTAAATTTCTCAGAAGGTTCAACATTGATGAGTTTCCTCAATTTGTGAACGTACTCAAAGGAGACATGTCCGTTGTTGGCCCGCGACCGCACATGCTGTCGCATACGCGCATATACTCCAAGCTCATCTCACCCTTTATGGTGCGCCACTGGGTAAAGCCGGGTATTACAGGACTTGCGCAGGCCAAGGGGTACCGCGGCGAGACAACCGAAGTGAGGCAAATGTATCAGCGTGTGCGCATGGATGTGTTTTATATCCAAAACTGGTCTTTTACGTTTGACATAAAAATTGTTCTTATGACGATTTGGAACATGATCACCATTCAGAAAACAGGGGTTTAAACCCTTGGAAGGCCTGTTCATTGAATCCGAATGACTGATTGGGATAAGGTGTACAGCCGCTATTTTTGTGTTGATACAAGACATGACCGAAGGCAGGACGGGAATAAAATATTCACCCTGAGTGGATACTTAATAACCTGAGTTCGATTATTCTTCAGGACACAGAATATCTGTTTAAGTGTAGGTTAAGCTTGAAATGGGGAAGGAAATGCAGTAACCCGACGTTTATTTTGGCAATGTGAGTCATCAGGATCACCGCAAGTTGGTGCAGACTTGTCCATAAAAACCGATCTACTGCGTTGCATTTTCTTGCTTTAGCCCGCTAAAGCTGTAAAAATGCGCGTTATGCGCATCAGTATGTTTTCAGCGGTGCTTATGAGATCGCTCGTTCCTCGCTAAGTTGTACATCGAGTTTTATGAACATCTGTAGACCCGAATAACAATCGAACTCAGGTTAATAAAAAATCTGCAGCGTTACCTGAGCCATCTCCAGTACACTTTTCTAAACAGGTTTGCAATGTGGTATTTTTTGAACGAAGGAGCATACTCCTGCACTTCTTTCCAGTGATTCGGAAATGTGTATCCCCACTCTTGCATGTAGGGGCCGAAAACTTCCACCGCCCTTCTTCTGGTCTCCGGCCGACTGTAGTAGGAAGTAAAGTCATCTGTTTTGAGCCCTGTCTTGTTGAGTTGAGGGAGTTCTCTTACGGATTGTATACCAATTTTTTCCAACGCGCTGGTGAAGTCTTCATTCAGGTTTTCAAAGCGCATGAGGTAGTCGAGCTTGTGGTGGCTCAGAATGCTCCATGCGCTGTAAGGCCACGTGTAGAATTTTAAGAAAAAGGACTCGAAATCTGCGTCATTCTCCACAATGAAATCACGGCGGCCTTCCTCGACCTTTGGCATGATTAGTCTTCGCAGCTTGCCGTGCTTTACTTTTTTCGATCCGTAATTTTCGTGATCTGATTTGTACTTGAAGTACTTGCTTACCACCACATCCATAGGGTGGCGTATGGTGGAAAAGGAAAAATAGGATTTTTGGTCCGGAGTGGCCTGTTTTAAAAATTCGTGGTACTGGGCGTGCTTGAACAGGATCCGTCGGCCATCGTAGTTTTCCATCAACTCTTTTGCTACAGCAGAACATCCCGTTTGTGGAAACTCTACGAAAACATACCTAAACTTATCGCTGATGATCATATTGCCTATATACGGGGCCGTGCGCTATCACATGTCAATTAATCACTCCAAATTTAGGCTAAAATCGCTCTGACTTCAAACTGTCTGAGTAGCTGCAGGTCGCATCTATCCTTTATTCGGCTGATCACCTTTAGATTAATCGGGGCAGAAGTCGTGGTCTTTTCGCCTAAGCGATCATAAACTGAATGGCTGAAGTTCCATTTCGCCCGCAGAATTTCAAGTCACTGCATTTTAACGCGAGGTACATTACATTTGTCCGCTGCCATTGGAAGCCAATTAACCGCGAAGATTTTGAAAAATAGCACACCGGAAAAGTTGAAAAAAGCCTTGCTTCAAGGTGACTTTGGTGAGGTATTTCGCGGCGGCGGCATTGCGTTTATCTACCGCATCTGCTCCATGGGCCTGAGCTATGGCATCATCATTTTTATTTCGCGAAAGCTCGGAAAAGAAGGCCTTGGGATTTACAACCTCTCCTTAGCCATTCTTGGGATTCTGATCATGCTCGGGTGTCTGGGATTCAACACATCCATCGTCAGGTATGTTTCCCAATATACCGCCAAGGGCTGGAATTTCAGCATTCGAGAGCTTTATAAGAGCATTGCCCGTCGCACCACCGTTCTCTCAATCTTGCTGGCTTTCACCGCCGAGTTTTGGTCTGTCAAGATCTACAAAACCGACCTTTATATCGTGCCGTTCAAATTGGTGGCCGCGATGCTGCCCTTCGGGGTGTTTGCTACCATGAATGTGGAGTTTATCCGGGGTTTGAAAAAGGTGCATATCAGCGAGTTTTTCAGAAACCTCGAGCTGCAGCTCGTCAATTTCGCAGGCCTTTTTCTCTTGAGTTTTTATGGACTGAATTACAACCACCCCATCCTGTTTTACGGTGCGGGAACACTTCTGGCTGCATTTTTTACAGGATTTGTGGTGTACCGCTACTTCTCCAAAGAGATCGGTGCTGAAGCGTATATTAAGAAGCCCGAAGAGCCTGACTTCAATTTCCGAACCCATCTTTTGGTCTCTGTACCGATGATTCTCACTTCGTTCATTCAGTTCCTGAATGGCAGGGTGGACACGCTTATGTTCGGCTACTACGGAAGCGCCGCTGACCTCGGGGTGTTTACCCTCGCAATCAAGCTTTCTGTGATCACCAATTTTGTGATCGCCTCCCTAAATACAATTGCTACCCCGAAAATATCGGAACTATTTTGGAGCGATAAACGGGAAGAACTCAACAAGGTAGTGCAGTCCTCGGCGCGACTCATCTTTCTGTTCGCACTACCCGTGACGGCCATATTGGTCATATTTCCCGCGTTTATTTTTGATTTGGTCGACGAGGGCTATGAAATCGGATCCGACACCTTGAGAATTTTCGCCGTCGTTCAGCTCGTGAATTCTGCGGCGGGCATGGTTGCCGTATTTCTCAACATGACAGGCAATCAGGTGTTTTTCACAAAATTAGTTGCCGTTGCTACAGCGTTGAACATTGTGCTGAACTTGCTTCTTATTCCCAAATTCGGCATGGAGGGAGCGGCCGTTGCTACTTTGATCAGCGGGGGGCTTTGGAACATAGTCGGAGCGCGATTTATTTATAGAAAATACAAAATCCGCACATACGTCGATTTGTTAAGGGTGCTCCGCATTAAGCGCTAAGTGCGTTTCCACGCATCAATTTCGTAGCCCAGGTCCTTCTCCAGCCGGGCGATGTCATCTGCATAAAATGTTTCCAGATCCGCGATTACGTCAGGGTCGGGTGCTTCCCCTGTTTTGAGGTTTTTTGCCTTCAGCGACTTCCGCATTTTTGCCCGCTTCTCTTTTCCCCATATCGCCCTAAGTAAGGGGCGCAGCAGTCGTTTCAAAAAATGTTCATTTGTGATGAATCGCTGTAGTGCAGGGTTTTTTGGTTTTCCTGAAGGGTTGAACTGCCTTGTCAATTGAAGGGGAACATCTCTGCGCACACCGATGAACGAAAAAATTTCGCGCATGGTGCTCTCCGGGTCTTTCGCAAAATCTTCGTAGATCAACACTTTCACATTTTTAAATCTTGATCGGTAGGCGCGAACTTGCTCACTGTAGCATCCCAATGACTTGTGGTGCCACATGAAATCCCAATTTCGGGCTTTTCGTTCTTCCTCAAGTTCAAGAGATTCTTTAAACCCCGCTTTTTCGTGGAGGTCTTTTGCAAAATGCATGTAGCCCGAAAAGCAACGCATGGAAGGCCGGCGAAGGATGATGAGAATTTTCACATCCTCACCAAGAGTCTCTATGATACGCGGAATGCTCTCTTCGTGATGGTATAGATAGCCAGTGCCGATTTCTCCACATACCTTGTCAGGGTAGTTTTCGTAGATTTTAAGGTAGTCTGATTCATTTGTGATCAGGCCTTCTGCCGCGCGCTGCTGCGGGTAGGGAAGGATGTTGTCAGCGTATACATCGCGCAGGAAGAAAAATGTTTCTTTTTGGGGAACTGCGATTTCGGGATGCTGCTGCAGATAGTGGTATATGGATGTGGTGCCCGCCTTGGCAGTTCCTACGAATAAGAATCGGGGTATATTTTGCATGGACTTAGGGTCGTGGTGGCTTTAGCCAATGGCTGAGATCCCTGTTGATTAATTGACCCAGCTCTTTGATTTCATCCCGATAATAGTCGGTTAGCTTGGCGCGGATGTCGTCGGCGAGCATCGGTTTTTTCAGGAACTTCATCATCATTTGGTCGCGCTTCTCCAGAATAAGGTGTTTTGTTCGCTCGGGAAAGAGGTTGACCATTCTTTTTAGCAGCCGATTGTTGCGCATTTGGTCCACCACAAACTTATTTTTGGGAATCCCTGAAGGATTTGCCTGTTTCATTGCAGGGGGCGCTACGGGCGGTAAGTCCAGAAAATCATAGATTTCACTCAGCACTGACTCGTGGGCCTTCAGGTCTTCGGTGAGGTATACGCGCATCAACGGAAACTGCTCCTTGAAGGCCTTTATCTGGTCGCTGTAAGCACCGAAGCCGAGGTAGTCAAATCCCCATCGGTGCAGTTTTCTACGGGCCATGGTGTCACGGTTTATGGCTTCAGCAAAAGGCAGGTCTTCAAAACCATTTCTAATCAGAAAGTTGTAGTGTGACCATGCGCGGTCCACGGGGTTGCGAAGCATAATGATGATTTTCACTTCTTGCAAGCGATCGCCGTAGTGCCGCTTCATACTGCTGATGGTGGTTGCATGCCGATACAGGTACGAAGTGGTTCCGTCAATGGCAACCTGACCGTCTTCCGCCGCTTTGTACAGATCAAAATAGTCATTTGGATTGCGCACAGCCTGGTCTTTAAACTCATCATTGAGCTCCTTGATCTCATCGGGCATCTTGATGCCATCAAAACAGAAGAACATCGGTTCTTTTTTTGAAGACGGAAAAAAAATCTGTGGGTGTTCAAGAAGCATTTGGTACAAAGACGTCGTGCCGCTTTTTGCGGCGCCGACGATGAATGCATCGGGTAGCCTGTGGCTCAAATAATAGAAGTGTGGACTCAAAAATGGTGTGTGATCAGTGAAAGCCAAAAGTAGAAAACAATTCCGTGAAAGCAGCGCAGGCATTGCCCGCAAAGGTTTAGCAGCCCACACAGTGATTTTGGTAACATATTCCGCAGGACTGCGTTTCCGTTAAATGCCCCTGTTTTTTTAGGCAGCATTCCATATCTTCGCTTCACAAAGTGAGGTGTTATGCTCCTTTGAACTATAAGCAGGTCAATTAATCGATTTCAATGTCGGCAATCCCCGTAAGTCGCAAAACAAGTTCTTTTCACGGTATTCTGACAAAGAGTACCTTGATTTCGATCTTCTTGTTTTTTAATTTCATGATTTCGTTCAGGGTGCTGCTGGTGAGTCCTATACCCGCGGTGGAGCTGGCTATGGAACTCATCTACGAGGTTGTGTTACTGCTCTACCTCGGCTATCGCATATTCCACAGAATTGTATCGGGAAATTTCCGCTTCAATACCATGGAGCTGTACTTATTTTTGCTTTTGCTTCTTCCTGTACAAGCCTCGTTGGCGGCCATGTTCGGTTACGGGCAACCCCTCTACTATGGACTGGGCACTTACCGCGATTTCTATATGATCCTTGGGCCATTGGTAATTTACAACATGTTGCGCAACAACGTGGTGAGTATTGAGCTGGTGGAGCGCATGTTTTTGCTGACGGCCTGGACATGTCTGGCCCTGTTTTATGCCATGACTTTGTTCACCAATCCCGAAAGCTATAGAGATAGTCAGGCCGCGGGCTCTAACGCAGCGAAAGGAGGTGATGCCTATTACAGGTTCAACATGGCATTTATTTTTTTCGGCACGATTTATTATTATGCCAAGGCACTGTATCAGAAAAAACCGCTTTACTTTATCGCAGGATCCTTGTTCTTTATTTACGTCGCCTTTATGCGATTCGACCGCACATCAATCACTGCACTTACAGGAGCGCTGGTGCTTTTGTTCTTCACAGCCCTCACTCCCAAAAGGCAAATGTCAATTGCTCTTTTTATCGGAGTTCCTGCAATCGTTGTTGGTGTAGGAGGATACCTGGTAGCGCCGGATGCATATTATCAATACTATTACATGTTCCTGGATGCATTTTCCTCTCTGCCGGGAGGCTTTGTGGCCAACCAGGACGAATCAGTCCGCATTAATGAAGTGCGTATTGCACTTGAAAATATCGAAAAACGGCCCTTCTTCGGAAACGGAAAGATCAGCGGCCGATGGGTTGAGGGTGGGTACAACCATTTTTTCGGCCTCTTCTATGCTTCCGATGTTGGCATTTTTGGACAAATATTCATGTACGGATTCGTAGGGGCTTTCATCCTTTATTTTCAATTTGTGATGTCAGCGATCTACAGCTTAAGAATTAAGCACATTAAGCGAAACATATTCCTGGTTGGATTGAAGTTTTTTTTGGTGGCCCTGGCAATCGATTCCCTGACCAACGGGTACCTTACTATATACGCCGCTCAATCAGTTACAGGTATGGTGCTGATCTATTACTTTTACCAAAAAGACAGGGTGCTTGGCGTCCGGCTCAGAATGGCGGAGGCAACAGCCAATGAGTTGACGCTCCCCGAAAAAGGGAGTAAAAATCTCCCCGAATGAGCAGCGACACAGGCGGTTCATTGATTATACCTTCCTTCCATAAAGGAAACAAATCATTTCTCTGCGGCAGATATCAATTCTGACCTTTTTCTTAAAACCTACGCCCGCGATGTAGCCCTCGATTTGGACTCCTATATCGCGGGGGGGATGAGGCAGCAGGTGCACATCGCACACGTAGACAGCAAAGCGCATTACAAAGCTCTGTTTGCAGGCGTGAACGGCGAGTCGGCAGTCGGTGAGATCAGCAACTCCTACATGCTTTGCCCATCTGCAGCCGGAGCTTTGCACAGGTTTAATCCCGAAGCCGGGATTATTGTCATTTTGCGAAATCCCATAGGAAGGGCATGGTCCCACTACCTGATGAACCTCAGAGAGGCCAAAACAAATGACCCTGACTTTATCCGGGAAATGGAGCGAGATCATGCGGCATCGCCATCGGGTTGGGGGATCAACCACGGGTACTTAGAACTGGGCAAGTACGCGGAGCAATTGAATCGCTACTTGTCTCGATTCGGCAAAAACCGCGTTTTCCCTGTTTTTTATGAAGATTATAAATCAGACCCTCAGGGTGTTTTAAAAAAGATATGTGCTTTTCTGGAAGTTGACGACACCTTTGAGTTCGACTATAGCGAAAAGAGCAATGCGGCGGGCTTGTCGCGGTTTCCCACGCTGAACAGGATGATGATCAAATCAGGTGCTGTGGCCGCGGCTAAGAAAATGACTCCAAAATCGCTGCGAAAGAAATTTGCAAGTGCACTTTACACCGACAAGGGGATCCCGAAATTACAAGAACACCACCGCTCATGGCTGCGCGATTTCTACCATCTCGAAGTAGCGGCCCTGGCCGAAATGATCGGGCAGGAGGTATACGAGAGGTGGCCCGACTTTAAAGATCATGGATAGCGACATTTTTACAGACGAACTGTCCTCGCCGTTCATCTTCATAACGGGCAACTCCAGAAGCGGAACCACAATGATGATGAGGGTACTGGCTAATTACAGTGAGGTGCATGCCATCAACGAGCCCCATTTTTTCGAAAAATTGTGGTCGCCGGGCGATGCGCAAAAGAAAATCGGCAGGGACCAGGCATTTGACCTGCTCGCTAAGCTTTTTACGGGTCAGAGAGCAGGCTTTTTCGAGCCGGTCACGCGTCATGTTCACAAGTACAGGGATGAAATAGATCAACTTCTCGACTCATGCGCTGACGGGTGCACAAGAATGCAGCTCTACGCGCGCTTTATGCTTCACGAAGCGCATCGGGCAGGCAAGACCATACCTTGTGAGAAAACCCCTCAAAACGTATTTTACATTGAAGAGATTTTGTCGGCATTTCCGAATGCTAAGGTGGTCAACATGATCAGAGACCCCCGTGCAGTAATGCTTTCTCAAAAGCGAAAGTGGAAACGGAAGTACCTCGGGGCCGATTTTATTACAAAAAAGGAGATGATTCGCTTGCGGATCAACTATCATCCTGTAACAATCGCAAAATTGTGGATGGCCGCCATCGCCGCAGTGCAGCCTTTCGATACCCATGAACGGGTGTACAACCTGCGTTTTGAGGACTTGATTGATGCACCCGAAACTACCATCAGGGAGCTGTGTTCCTTTTTGGGCTTAAGCTATTCGGATGAAATGCTTCAGGTGCCGCATGCGGGTTCTTCAAGCGAAGCCGATAAAGGGACCGAGAGGGGAATAAAGCGCAGACGCCCCGAAAGTTTTCTGGAAAAGGGCCTGACCCCTGAAGAGATCAAAATTTGCCGAAACATTTGCGGAGATTTCATGGATCGGTATAATTA
>JAIVHQ010000094.1:4667-9036 GCA_020200995.1 Flavobacteriales bacterium | reverse complement strand
AAGCTTCACAGCCGAATGTAAGACGCAAGCCATGAGAAGAAATCGATTGAAAGACGCCAACTTTTTGCGATGTCACAGTATATGTATCCTAAATTTTATGCGAAGCCTTACAGCGTGAGTTATTCTATGGCGCGCCAACCGCATCGAACAGTTCAATGGGATACGATACCCGCATGCAGGGGATGAGAATACACAGTGAAAAACAAGTGCCTGAAAACTTTACAATACCCTTAAAATTCGTTAAACTTGTATTGGCTTAGGTCATTAAGCTGCTGCTAAAGTTCATACTCTACTGAAAACATTATTTATCGAATCAACACATTTACTTGAAATGCATATTCTTTCAAAGAACGCCGTCGCAGCGATAGCTGTCACGGCTCTTTTTGCAATTTCGGCCCCACAGCTTTTCTCTCAGGATTTGGGAGATCAATCAGTCGCCGAATACTGGAACCACGCAACGGTTTTGGCCATCAGCCGAGACTTTGCCAGGCCGACCGTTCACGCCCGCAACCTTCACCACACCACCATTGCCATGTACGATGCATGGGCTGCTTACGATCCCGAAGCAGAGCCTTACCTCCTCGGGCGCAGCATAGGCACCTACACGAGTCCTTTCAGCGGGGTGGAAATACCCGGGACTCCCGAAGATATTAAAGAAGCCCGTGAAGTGGCCATCAGCTTCGCCATGTACCGCGTTTTAAGGCACCGCTTCCTGAACTCTCCCGGTACTTTTTTGACGCAAGTCGACCTGAACCAGCGTATGACTTTTCTGGGACTCGATCGATTTAATACCTCGACGGATTATGTGAACGGCGGCCCCGCCGAGCTTGGCAACTACATCGCCCAGCAAATTATTAATTTTGGCTTTACAGATGGTTCCAACGAATCTGCCGACTATGCAAATCAGGTTTATGAGCCTGTGAACCCGAATATTCTTCCCGAAGAGCCCGGCACAGGCGGCATCATCGACCCCAACCGCTGGCAGGCCATTTCCCTTTCGGTATCTATTGATCAATCGGGCAACGTGGTATCAGACCCACCCTTTCTGAGCCCCGAATGGGGTGGAGTCGTACCTTTTTCACTGAACGATGACAATAATTCTGTGCTTGAACGCGACGGCAACAATTGGAACGTATTTTTTGACCCCGGCACCCCCCCCCTGCTCGACACCACCGACACGAGTGGAATAGAGTCAATCTGGAAATGGAACTTCTGCATTGTGCCCATCTGGCAGAGCCATCTGGATCCTGATGATGAAACAATGATCGATATTTCGCCCGCCACATTAGGAAATTCAGGGGCCTACCCCACCACATTCGAAGGCCATGTCGACTTCTATAATTTGCTCGATGGTGGCACGACCTTAGATGCGGGAAGGGAGCAAAATCCCGCTACGGGGCAGCCTTATGATCCGCAAATTGTAAAGCGCTCCGACTACGGCCGCGTTGTGGCCGAATTCTGGGCCGACGGACCGAGCTCTGCCACCCCACCTGGTCACTGGTTTGAGATTTACAATGAAATCCGCCACCACCCCATGTGGGAAAACAAATGGATGGGTGAAGGCCCCGAACTCGATCAGCTGGAATACGACGTAAAAGCCTATTTCACCCTTGGGGGCGCCATGCACGATGCGGCCATCACTGCATGGAGCATTAAAGGATACTACGACTATGTGCGCCCCGTGTCGGCAATTCGCTACATGTGCGAAAAGGGACAGTGCACCGATGCCGACGCGCCCAATTTTCACCCCGCCGGAATGCCCCTCATGCCCGGATATATTGAGCAGGTAGAAGCCGGGGATCCACTTGCCGGCACGGCCGATGAGAACGTGGGAAAAATCAAACTATACACATGGAAGGGACCCGACTTCATCGCCGATCCCGAAAATGACGCGGCAGGCGTGGGATGGATACTCGGTGAAAACTGGTGGCCATATCAACGGCCTTCATTTGTCACACCACCCTTTGCCGGATTCGTCTCCGGGCACTCAACTTACTCGAGAACAGCCGCTGAAGTGCTTACGCTTATGACTGGCTCAGAATACTTTCCCGGAGGAATGAGCAATTTTGTGGCCCCGCAAAACGAGTTTCTGGAGTTTGAACAGGGCCCGAGCGAAACAATCACCCTGCAATGGGCCACCTACCGCGATGCATCCGATCAGTGCAGCCTTTCGCGCATCTGGGGAGGGATTCACCCCCCTGCCGACGACATCCCAGGACGCCTGATCGGCATAGATCTCGGCCCGCAGGTTTTTGACGTCGCCAATGAACTCTTTAACACCGACCGGCCGGTGGTGGTAAGCGTTGCTACATCGCAAAGCATCATAAACATCGACGACATAGGTGGCGAATTCACTGCAACCATTACCTATGACCGCCCCATGAATACTTCCGTGGCGCCGTTGGTCACCTTTTTGACGCAAGACCCTCTCGCCCAAAACGCTGTTTCTGTAGAAGATGTGACATGGCTCTCGGACGAAGTATATCAGATTACTTACACCGTCGAAGAGAGCGAAGTTGAACTCGAAAATATCTTTATGCGAATTCGCTCGGGTATCGATACTGAGAATAAATTTCAAAACGTCTACCTCAAAGCACGGCCTTTTATCATCGATACCAAAAAGCCCGAAATGCTTTTGGTTCAGGTCAACGCGACCCTGCTCAACTCCACATCGGTCGATGGCGAAGGCCTGATCGTAACGCTGAACTTTAATGAGCCCTGCGATACCGATCTCACTCCCGATATCACCCTGATTTCCGGAGAGGATTTATCAGGAACCCTCGCATTCGACCCTGAATCGAGCGGCTGGACGAACGACACGCAATACGAGGCACATTACATTTTGACCGACAACAATGAAGAAATCGACGACATCGGAGTAAGCGTTGAAGGAATCACTGATATCGCGGGGAATGCCCTGGTGCCGACCGACGAAAGTGACCTTTTCGCCATCGACACCCGCAACCCTGATGTGGTCGAAATCATCCCGAATACGACGATTCTCAATACAGCAAGCACGGGCAGCAATGCCCTAACCATCTCCGTGGTCTTTGACAAGGCAATGGACCCCGGCACGGTACCTTCACTTCAGTTTTCGAATGGCACTGCGATCAATGATGCGCTTATCCTGAATACTTTCCAAAGCGGTTGGGCCAACGAATTCACCTATAACGCTACTTACAACCAAACCACGGCCGAAGTAGAAGTATTCGATATTACTGCCGAGTTGATTTCTTTTCAGGACCTTTCGGGAAATCCGCCATCGGAGGTGATCTTCGGCGATATGTTTTCCATCGACACCAGGCGGCCTCAGGTGATGAATGTATCTCCGGGAGGTGCAACGATTTCGGACAGTGAAGCTGCTGCAGGAAACTGGGAGGTTGAGCTTACTTATGACGAACCAATGGACCAGGACCAGCTCTTGCTTGTGCAGCTGCAAGGCCCCGCCGGCATAAGCCCTTCACTGATCTACAATCCGTTCCTGAGCGACTGGCTCAATGAAGACACCTACATTGCCGTCTTTAACGTTACCGATCAGAACATAGAACTTGAGGAAATTTCCATGACCGTCTCTTTCGGAAAAGATCACGCAGGAAATGACCAAACGCCCCACGGTGAGCCTGATTACATCGCCATCGACACCAAGAATCCCGAGATCAGTGTATTGCTGGCCAACGTGTACACCGTGAGCGACGCTCAAATCGGGCCGGGCGGATTTTCGGTACTCGCCCTGTTCGACGAAATGATGACCACAAGCGCGGCTCCCGAGTTCGTCTTCACTGCTGACGCCGATCCGTTGCAGGTGCTCACTCCCAACACCGAATTGTCGAACTGGCAAAACGGTTTTACCTACCACGCCTTTTACGACGTGGCTGATGGAGTGACGCTTTCGATCCCGCAGATTGAGGTGGCTTTGGAAAATGTATTCGATCTAGCCGGAAATGCCGCCGTAACCGCGAGCTTCCCCGACTTCTTTGCGCTGGAGCTGGGCTCATTGAGCGCATCAAACGTTACGGGATTCGAGGGCGTGCAGCTCTACCCCAACCCGCTGCACCAAGGCCAGCCCATCCACTTGGCCGTATCGCGCTCGCAACGCGACGTGACTTTCTCCCTGTGGGACATGAGCGGCAAATCGGTGAGCCGAACCCTCATCCCCCACCTCTATGAAGGCGTGCACCGCATCACCCCGCCGGCATTGTCTTCGGGGGTGTACTTCGGGCAGCTTCAGAACAGCGAGGGAAGTACTACGTTTAAGATTGTGGTGACGGAGTGAAAGGAGATTTAAAGTAGTTCCCGAGATATTCTCATGGACGGAAATGCGGAGGATTGATCAGCAATGGTCTAAGATCTTAAGCATTTTCTGTACGAT
>JAIVHQ010000094.1:0-4660 GCA_020200995.1 Flavobacteriales bacterium | reverse complement strand
GTTAAAAAACGTTGCCTTTTCAATCCCCGTCCCCGATCATGGCGCTTGCTGTGCGCGAAAACCTTAATTTCGCGAAAACGGGAATTTTGGACTGAATGAAACACGTTATTATCGCGGCGATCGCAACCATTGCATTGTCGGCGTGTACCGTCACTCCCGAAGAAACAGAAGACCTTATGAACAATCCACTCACAGCGCCCTACGAGGCAGCTTTCGGCATACCGCCTTTCGGCAAAATTGAAAACAAACACTTCCTGCCCGCCATCGAAGCGGCCATCGAGGCCCATCAGGCCGAGATTGATGCCATTACCGCCAACACCGATGCGCCGACTTTTGCCAACACGGTCCTGGCACTGGAAAATTCGGGCCGAGCGCTGGAACGTGCCAACGCCGTGTTTTCTAATCTCAACAGCGCCGACACCAACGACGAGATGCAGGACATTGCAAAAGAGATCTCTCCCCTGCTCTCGGCCCACCGCGACAACATTGCACTGAACGAAGAACTCTTCAACCGCCTCAAAGAAGTGTGGGACCACCGCGACAAACTCGGCCTCAACGGCGAAGAATCAATGCTACTGGAAAAAAGCTTTAAAACCTTTTCGCGAAACGGCGCCCTGCTCGGGGAAACAGAGAAAAACAGGCTCCGCGAAATCAATGCCCGCAGTTCCATGCTGAGCCTGGAGTTCGGTCAGAACATATTGGCCGAGACCAACGATTTTGTGCTCCTGGTCGAAGATGAAAAAGACCTCGCGGGGCTTCCCGACGGCCTACTCAGAAGCGCTGCAAAAACCGCTGAAGAAAAAGGCCACAAAGGTGCATGGGTCTTCACCCTGCACAATCCAAGCGTATTGCCTTTTCTACAAACCGCCGACAACCGCGAACTGCGCAAGAAAATATGGACGGCCTACGTGAACCGCGCCAACAACGGCAATGAAAAAGACAACGGCGAGAACATCCGCGAACTGACCGCCCTGCGCGCAGAACGCGCCGCCTTGCTCGGCTACAAGAGCCACTCCGAGTATGTGCTCGAAGAGAGCATGGCCGGTTCTGTAGAACGCGTGGAGGATCTCCTCGAAAAAATCAGCAAGCCCGCATTTGCAGCAGCCCGAAGCGAAGCGGCCGATCTTCAGGAAATGATAGAAGCCGAAGGCGACACCTTCGAACTTCAACCCTACGACTGGCGCTACTACGCGGCAAAGCTGCGCAGCAAACGCTACAGCCTCAACGAAGAGTGCGTGGATGACTTCATACCGCAAGCAGGAAAATGAAAACGGCGAGCGCATCGCTCCGCTGATTTCTATCGTTTGTAATTTCCCCGCCCCGTCAGGCGATGACCCCGTGCTGCTCACCTTTGACGAAGTCACCACCTTCTTTCACGAATTCGGCCACGCCCTCCACGGTCTGCTTTCAGATGTAACCTACCGCAGCCTCTCGGGCACTTCAGTATACCGCGACTTTGTGGAGCTGCCCTCACAAGTGCTCGAAAACTGGGGTACAGCGCCGAAAATCATGAAAATGTACGCCCGACATTACCAAACGGGCGACTCCATTCCCGATGAATTCATCGAGAAACTGGAGCAAAGCGCCAACTACGGCGAAGGATTTGCCACCGCCGAATACCTCGCATGCACCTTCCTCGACATGGCGTACCACAACCGCACCGAGGGGGTGACAGGCGACATTTCCGCATATGAGAAAACAGTGACGAACGAAATCGGACTTCCCGAATCCATCGTGCCGCGGCACCGCAGCACGTATTTTGGACACATCTTCTCGGGAGGTTATTCTTCCAATTACTACAGCTACATCTGGTCGGCTGTATTGGATTCCGATGCTTTCGAAGCCTTTGTGGAAACGGGCGACCTCTTTGATTCCGAAAAGGCGGGACTCTTTCGGGAGCACATCCTTTCCAAAGGCGGAACCGTGGATCCCATGGAACTCTACAAGCGTTTTCGCGGAGCGGAACCCACCATCGAACCCCTGCTGCGAAAGCGCGGCATGATGGAGAAAGAGGATGCGGTCAGAGATTGATTGTTGCCGGCGCGGCGGATGAATCAATGTGCATCATTGGTTTTTATCCGCCGGCCTAAAATCGAAAATCACGGATCCTCTTTGTACGACTCCATGGTGTCGTTCAGAAATGCCACAATGGTACCGAAAGCCAGTAGTCCTGAAAAAATCATGGCCGTGGCGCTGAGCTTTCCATAGCCGGTGACGGGGTAGTAATCGCCATATCCAACAGTGGTCACCGAGATGAAAGTCCACCAAAGGGCGTCTTCGGCGGTTTTGATATTGCCGGTCTCCTGCTCGACGTAGAGGGTGAGTATGGACGTCACGATCACTGTAAAACAAATCACAAGCACGATAATGCCATAAAGCGATGACTTGCGCTGGGAGCGCATGAACAGGATGAGAATCTTGATGGACTTGAACACCCTGATAACGCGAAATATGCGAAAAAACCGGGCGTACCTGAAAGCCCCAACCATGGGAATAGAGGAAATTAAATCGATCCAGCCGTAGGTGAAAAAATATTTAAGCTTATGATCCGACTTTTTCAGCTGGCTGAAGAAATCATAGAGAAATACGGCACAAAGTCCGTAATCGTAATAATTTATGAGCCGTGCAATTTCGGACCCCCTTGGTAAAAAGAATGCTGTGCTCAGCAAGATGATACTGAATATCGAGAGGATGGATACGACAAGCTTGTATATACTCAAAGCATGAATTTTTTAAACCCTGTGGCGAAAGTATAAAACTTCACCCAATGGTCGTCCTTAAATCCTGTCGCCGAATGGATGGCCAAAATGCGGGGAACGAATTCTCTGTATCACTATTTCCAAATTCCTTGGCGGGTCTCTGCTTCCATAGCGTCGTCGAGCATTTCAAGAAAGCGGACACGGGGCATTAATTCGGCCCCCATCTGCTCGAGGTGATTGCTGTGTATCTGGCAGTCCACGAATTCAAAATGGTGCGACTCGAGGTACTTGCACAGGTTGATCAAGGCGTACTTCGATGCGTCGGAAACATCGGTGTACATGCTTTCGCCAAAAAAAGCTGCACCGATGCTCACGCCGTAAAGCCCTCCCACGAGTACTCCGTCTAATCGGGCTTCGGCGCTGTGGGCTATGCCGATGCGGTGAAGTCGCTTGTAGGCTGCCCGCATTTCGTCAGTGATCCATGTGCCGTCCTGCCCCTTTCGCGGAGCTTCTGCACACTTGTCGATCACAGTATCGAAGTCGCGGTCAATGGTAAAACTCCACCGCTCGTTGCGAAGTTTTGAGCGCATGCTTTTGGAAATATAGACTTCTCCCGGATACAGGATGAACCGTGGATCGGGGCTCCACCACATCACCGGATCGCCCTCGCTGAACCACGGGAAAATTCCGTTTTGATAGGCCGACAGCAGCCAGTCCTCGGTCAGCGCGCCACCAATGGCCAAAAGGCCTTCTTCATTGGCGTCTTCCGGATCGGGAAACAAGGGCTCAGAGGAAATGAGGCGGTATACAGGCACGGTCAAAGATAACACAGTCTCCACGACCGGCGTGGACATAAAAAAACCCCTTTCGGGGGAAGAGAGAAGGTATATCGGGTTGTTGATTTCGCAAAAGAAGCAAAACATCATCAGCGCGTCTGAGAGGCATTAGACTTTGTGGACGATGCTTGCTTTGCCAAAGATAACCGCTTTGTGCTCCGCATTTCTTCAGAATGTCGATGTCGTTTACATCATCGCCGATGTAGGCCACATTTTCGAACCCGATGCCGGCTTCATACAGCCACGATTCGAGCACTTCAATTTTGGGCTGCTTGCCCACGTAGACGCGTTTTATTCCGAGTATTTCGGCCCGTTTGCGCACCACTTCGCTCCGCGATGCAGCACTGATGATCCCGATGTCTTTTCCCGCTTTTATGGCGCGGGTAATGGCCATGCCATCCTTGACATTAAATTTTTTCATCTCCTCGCCGCTTGAGGTGTAGTACATGCCGCCGTCGGTAAAAACGCCATCCACGTCCAGCACTATGAGTTTAATATCACGCGATTGAGCGAAGCGATCTCTTTCCTCAAGATCAATGGTGTTGAGCACCTCAAAAGGCTGACCCAATTCGGCCACGAGCTCCCACAGGTCATCGGGGGCTGTGCTAAAAAAAACTTCGGCAGAAAGGGGGACTGCACCTCTCTGCCGAAGTAAGTAATTGATATTGTCGAAGAGCATCTTTACTCTTCTTTCAGGATTTCAATCAGTTCGATCTTAAAGATCAATGTTTCGTTCGGTCCGATCTTGGGAGGCGAACCTTGCTCTCCGTAGGCAAGGTTAGAAGGAATTACTGCCTCTACTGTGGTACCGACTTCCATAAGCTGGAGCATTTCGGTCCACCCGGGGATTACCCTGTTCAAAGGAAACTCAGCAGGCTCTCCACGCTCGTAGCTGCTGTCGAAGACTTTCCCGTCAGTGGTTTTGCCCTCGTAGTTCACACGCACCTTCTGGGTGGCTTCGGGCTTATCGCCGCTGCCCTGCTCGAGGACCTTGTACAAAATGCCCGACTCAGTGGCGGTGTAGTCGGGATCATCCGCCAAATCTTCGAGGTATTTCTTCGATTTCTCAGCTTTTTTCGCCTGCTCTTTCATCATGAAAGCGCGAACGTAGTTGTTCCCGTCTTC
>JAIVHQ010000298.1:4065-14036 GCA_020200995.1 Flavobacteriales bacterium | reverse complement strand
GCACCATTTGAGCGCGCAGGATGTAGTTAAGGTGGTCAACCTCGATGAATTCACCGTGAATGCTGCGGACGACTCATTTGATGTGGCCGATTTTGTAGACCGCGTGCGAAAAGACACCACCTTTTATAAGGCATTTCTCAACCTGAAGTATTTTCCGCACAACGTCGATGGCGCAGTGGCAGTCTTTAAAAAAGACGAATCGGAGCGCGGTACCATGAAGCGGCGCGCTAGACAACACCTAAACGTTGATGAAATGATGAGCACGGAGATCACCTTTGAGGAGACCAACGGAAATATCCGAAAGCGAAACGGGGAATGGAAATACCTGACCGCCGAGATGTATGACGAGGTGTTTTTCCCGGAAGGGCCTGTCAAAGTGAGCAACCGGATTAAAAGTACTGAACAGGAGCTGGTCTCCGGCTCGCGGATCGACAAGCACAAGGCCCAGCTCAAGCGCATGATGTTTAACCCGGGTGCCGAAATCGAAAACGTACCTTTTATAGGAGACAAGCTCGCCATTTTCGACGACCATATGGTGCCGTACTACGACTACTCCATTTTTAACGCAACGGTAAACGGCATCGATTGCATCGCCTTTTCCTGTTTTGCCAAGGAGGGCATGGAAGACGAAACAGTGATTCACGACCTAACCTCCTACTTTCACCCCGATACCTACGAAGTGCTCCGCCGCGACTACCGTTTGGCCTACAGTACCATTCTGTTTAATTTCGATATCACCATGAAGGTGGAAAATGAACAAAAAGACGGTCACCTCTTGCCCAATAGTATTTCATACGACGGTGATTGGAATGCCTTGTTTCGGAAGCCCGAGATCATCAGCTTCAGGCTGAAATGTACAGATTACAATACCCGCGCGGGAAAATACGCAGATCAATGACCCCATAGGAACCGCGCAGAAATGCATTAGGATGGTTGCAATTTTTCTACCTTTGAGGGTCATCAACTGTATACCTATCATATATGTCTAAGCGTCCCGATGTCCATTACAGCGATTACCTGCAACTCGATAAAATTCTCGATGCCCAGCATCCCGAAAGCGATAAGGAAGGGGTAGAAGCGCACGACGAAATGCTATTTATCGTGACCCACCAGGCTTATGAGCTTTGGTTCAAACAGGTGCTCTACGAACTCAACAGCGTTATTGACCTTCTGCGTACCCCCGAGGTCAATGACAACGCGCCCACCATGCAGATGGTGGTTCACCGCACTGAACGCATTATCACCATACTCCGCCTGCTTGTGGACCAGATCAATGTGATGGAGACCATGACATCACTGGATTTTTTGGATTTTCGCGACCTCCTCAGGCCGGCCAGCGGCTTCCAAAGCGTGCAGTGGAAGGAGCTGGAGGCCCGCCTCGGTCTTCGCTTCGAAGACCGCCACGGCAAGGGGTACTACACTTCCCATCTTAAAGAAGAAGATCTAAAGCATGTGAAGCACATCGAAGCAAAGCCGTCCCTGCTCGACCTGCTCAACGGCTGGCTGGAGCGTATGCCCTACCTTAATAGCGAAGCGGGCTGGAAGACCGATTCCGACAATCCCGTAGATCATCCTTTTTGGAAGCAGTACAGGTCGGTTTATGGTAGCAGCCTTTTGGATATTGAGAAGACCAACCTGGAGCTTTTCGACAATCTCCTTTACGGGAAAAGTGAGAACCCGAAGCGCCGCCTTACGGCAAAAGCATGTCGCTCGGCCATGTTTATCATCCTGTACCGCGGTTATCCGCTTTTGCAAATGCCCTACCGCTTCATAAACGGCCTCCTGGAAATTGACGAATTGATGGCCACCTGGCGAACGCGGCACATGAATATGGTGCGTCGGATGATCGGAACGCGTGTCGGCACCGGCAATTCATCAGGGAGTTCTTACCTTAAATCTGCGCTGGACAAGCACTTCATTTTCTGTGAACTGGCGGAACTCAATGGACTTCTCCTTGAGCGTAGAAAACTTCCCGAGCTTCCTGATTCTGTGACGGGACTCCTTGGATTTGGTGGTTTGAATGGTACGATGATTAAATAGAAGCGGTCATTTTCTCATCCGGAAATTATGACATTGTACCCCAATTAGTAAACAGTTCATCACTCGCATCATTCAGAGCGTAGCGCCTGCCTGCCGGAGGCATGGCAGCGGAGTGAAGAACTCCGTGTGCAGGCCGGCAGGAGGGATCTTCAGTCAGCCGCTCCGCTGCGCTTCACGGCTGCCAATGACCTATTAGACCACAGTTCATCATCCCCGTCACTCAGAATGGAGCGCAGCGGAGTGAAGAGTCTCCCTTTTTTCGGAGTCAAAAACATAGCGTGAGAACAGAAATTTGATTTCAAGAAAAGGAGACTCTTCAGTCACCGATTTCGCTGCGCTGTATCGGCTCTTTCTGAGTGACGCGTGTTGTGACCTTTTATTTCAATTGATCTACAGTTCGTTTTACACTGCACACGGACTGTCACGAACGCGCTGCTCAAAAGATAATAGTTCCATGAACCACGAGGTGGTTATATTAATCACAGAGAAGTGTTCGCCTCACTGCCCGACGGAAGAGTACCGCCTCCTGAACCTAACCACAGGTGCAGCCGCCCGAATCACCATCCAGACGGTAAAAGCTACCCAAATGCCCGTGAGCCCCGGCCGCGTGTAGTGAAACCAAACGGCCACAGGCAGGAAGCCGAGTATGGTGGCTACGGCAAGCAGGTTGCGCAGGTATTTCATTTCTCCCAGGCCTTTGAAGATCCCGTCGTAGGCAAAAGCTACGGCATTGATCGGCTGCGCGATGATCACCAGCCAAAATATACTGTCGAAAGCGTCGATGACCGCAGCTTCATTGGTGAAAAACTCCCCCATCATCGGTGAAAGTATCGCGTAAACCACACCCATGGCGGCGCCGATGCCGAGCGATATCTTTTCAATTTTTTTGCCCAGGCGGCTCAGTGCTTCGAAGCTTTCGGCACCGACGAGCCTGCCCGCTATTGCATTTCCCGCGTGGGCGTATCCGTCGATGAAGAAAGACGAGAAGAGCCAAATGTTGAGTGCAATGGTATGCGCGGCCATCACTTCTTCGCCATATCCCGTGGCATAGCGCACGGCGAGGTAGAAGGTGACATTGAGCAAAATGGTGCGGATGAAGAGGTCGAAACTCATCCCCGCCAGCCAGCGGTAGTTGGGGTTGAGTGTGAAGGTGGGTATAATGGAGAAGGGGGTGCGTCTGATCAGCACGGCGATTGCGAGAAAACACATAAGCACCTGTGCTGCGAGGCCCGCCCAAGCGGCGCCTTCGAGCCCCATAGGCTCTATACGGCCCTCAACCCCGAATATTAAAATGTAGTCGAGCAGTCCGTTGAGCGCAGCACCCGCCATTGCGATGCCCATGGCCCACGAAGTATTTTGCAATCCGCGGAAGGTTCCGAACAGCAGGAAGGTCCCCAGTGTGAAGGGGAAGCCAATGGCTCGGATGCTGTAATAGCGCATGCAGGCATCGAGAAGTTCGCCTTCAGCGTTGTAAAACCCGAAAATTTCGGTGGCAAAGGCGATGGTCAGAAAGTAAAATCCGAGGCCGAGGAGCACATTTGCGAAAAAGGCCTGGGGCACCAATGTGGCAACCTCGCCGAGGGTGTCTTTTCCGTAATGACGGCTCACAATGGCTGCAATGGCGGTGAGGGTTTGGGCGAGGATCCAGACCGTCATGAGGTAAAATCCGCCGGCGATACCCACAGCGGCGAGTTCCACAGTTCCCACCCTGCCTATGAAGGCCGTATCAGCCAGTGCAATAAGGGGTTCGGCAATGCCCATCAGGATGGCCGGTAAGGCCAGCCTGTTAATGCTGCGAATATCGAAGTCCGTTTTTGATTGAAGCCCGATGCGGGAGGATTGCTGTTTAATGGGCATATGCCGTGCCGTTCAGGCACTGAAATTACTGCTTTTTGCCTAAGGTCATAAAGGTGTAGCCTGCAGTTGGTATGCTCGTCGCTGTGTTCATGTTGATTTTATCCACGAGCATGATAGTCTTTTCACCGTTTTTAGTAGAGATTGTTTCCATCATGATCATGCTTCCGTCGGGATAGCCGGCAGGCATGGCAGTAGTCGCGGTCATTTCGCTTTGCGACATGGTCTGAAAAGTCTCCATCCAGTTGAGTTCGGTTTCATCCGTCATCCACATGGTCATGTCGTCGCCTTCGGTGTCATCCGAGTCTTCCACTTTGTAAGCGGCACAGAGGTAACCGGATATCTTTTTCGTTTCTCCTGTTCGGATAAATTTGATGTCAGGGGAGTGGGTGTCCTCTTCGAATTCGTAATCGTCGGGATCAAAACTCATCACAATGCCTGTTTTCTCTCCTTGGGTTTCAACCATGGCAATAATTCTCGATTTTTCCGTGTCGAAAATATTGGCCGCGTTCTGTTCATCTGCCAACACCTTCATTCCCGTATACGGCTCGCTATCGTTTATCAGCATCGTCATTTCCACTTCGTCATCGAGTTTTCCACGGCGGTTGAAGGTCTGGAAGCGCATATCAATGGTGTGGTCAAATTTGTAAACACTGAGAACATCTTCTGCTCCCTCCGAAACTCCCATGTCCGACATCATGGCGCGCGCCAACCTGCTTTCGCGATCGGGTGCTTCGTCTGCGGAGCCTTCACTGCTGTCACCTTTCTTCTTGAAGATGTTTTCAACCGCGTCAAGGCCGGAGTCCACTCCTTTGTCGATTTTTTGATCTACTTTTCTTTCTACGCGCTGGTTCGTTCGCTGTTTGGCGCGGCGTTCCAGGCGGTCCAGAATCTGTGCAGGGGCCGACATACTCAGCAGGGTAATTGCAGCAGTGGTCAGTACAAGTGCTCTCATGGTAGTTTGGTTTGAAGCGGTGTGGCATTCGAAGGCCTCACGTCATCGTTGGATTAAAACCAAAGGTATATTTTTTCCCATAAGTCGCAATGCCCCTGTGAGGTGGCTCCGTGCCTTTCGGCAAACCGGAGGCGCCTGCGGTGAATAATGGCACCCCGACTACATAAAGAAGCGGGGTGATTGCGGCAGAAGCCCGCCTAGAGGGGCTTTTAACAAAAACTTAATCTGCCCGGCGCTGTTTTCAATATATCTTATGCACTTTGGCAACCGAAAGAAATGCCTTGGATTCAAATGAAATTTATTTCTACATTTCGCCCCGATATGAAAGGGCAATTTACGCAACCGTTTTTAGCTTGTTTACCCCGTATTTGCTGGGTTGACAGAATTTTTGTGTTCCGTTTTTTTCCGTTGACGGATTCTGATTTGTCGGGCCGATGCCCCTTTTTTTTCCGCCCTGTGCGCATTTGATTTCGCGGCTGTTTTAACAAAGCCCGGACTTCCGCATTTCTGCGAAAAAATCACCGAAATTTGCGATGCACTGCCATCGCTTCGACAAAAACCACTTTTATCATGAAAATTAAATACGTTGACCTTATCGAGCAGACCTTCCATTTTCCGCAGGAAGAGTTTCAGGTCTCCGATGAGGAGCTCACTTTTCACGGTGTTCCCTTGATGGACCTTGTCAGGGAATACGGCACACCCCTGAAGTTTACCTACCTTCCCAAGATTTCCGAAAACATTCAAAAAGCCAAGGGATGGTTTGCCTCAGCCATGAAGAAGGTGGACTACAAAGGCACGTACAATTACTGCTACTGCACCAAGAGTTCGCACTTCTCGCACGTAGTGGAGCAGGCCCTTAAAAACGACATATCCATCGAGACTTCCTCGGCTTACGACCTCGACATTGTTGAGCATCTTTTCGAATCCGGCAAACTCAACAAAAACCGCTATGTGTTATGCAACGGGTACAAAACCGACGACTACCTGGAGCGCATCGCACACCTTATTAACTTGGGCTATAAAATGCTGCCCGTGATCGATAATTATCAGGAGGTGGATGTGCTCAATGCGTTGATCGATCAGCCTTTTGAGATTGGAATTCGCATCGCGAGCGAGGAGGAGCCAAAATTTGAATTTTACACAAGCCGTCTCGGGATAGGCTACCGCAATATTGCGCCTTTCTACCGCGACGTGATCCAAAACCACCCGAAGATCAGGCTCAAGATGCTTCATTTTTTTATCAACACCGGAATCAACGACAACGCGTATTACTGGAACGAGTTTAACAAATGCCTCACTGTGTACGGCCGCCTCAAGGAAGTGTGCGACAGCTTGGATTCGCTCAACATCGGCGGAGGCTTTCCCATCAAAAACAGCCTGGCCTTCGAATACGATTACGCCTACATGGTCGATGAGATCATCGCCCAGACCAAGAACTTTGCGGAAGAGGCCGGCATTGACGATCCGCATATTTACACTGAGTTCGGTAGCTTTACTGTGGGCGAGAGTGGGGGAGCGCTTTTCAAGGTGATTTACCAGAAAAGGCAAAATGACAAGGAGCGGTGGAATATGATCGACTCGTCGTTTATGACCACCCTGCCAGACTCCTGGGCCATCAACAAGCGGTTTATCATGCTGCCGATCAACCGGTGGAACAGCGATTACGAGCGGGTTTTTCTCGGCGGGCTCACTTGCGACAGCGACGACTATTACAGTGGCCTGCAACACTGCCTCATTCCCGGTCCCAAGCAAATTGTGATCGACCGCGACGAGGAAGGCAAGCTTACCTACCGCGTTACAACAAAGAGAATCCGCTCTACCTCGGGTTTTTCAATACCGGTGCCTATCAGGATACCGTGGGTGGCTACGGTGGCCTGCAACACTGCCTCATTCCCGGTCCCAAGCAAATTGTGATCGACCGCGACGAGGAAGGCAAGCTTACCTACCGCGTTTTTTCTGAAACGCAGAAATCATCGTCGATGATGAAACTTTTGGGGTACCCCACCCATGAGCATCGCGATGAGGTTGAAAAGCCCGCTGCGGTCGAAGCGGACAGCAGTGTTGAGAAATGAAACCCTCAACGACGATCGGTTCGTGTGAATTAATTTCGCACAGCAATCGACAATACAGATATTTCAAAAGAAACTTTTAAATTCAACCCCCGCTGCAGCTACAAACAAAAGTCTGCTGACGGATCGAAATAATGCAACATGAATAAAAGAGGACCCGTTTCCGAATTTATAGAAGAACACTACAAGCACTTTAACGCCGCTGCCCTGATGGACGCCGCCAAAGGCTACGAGACCCACCTCGCCGAGGGCGGAAAAATGATGGTGACCCTCGCAGGTGCCATGAGCACGGCCGAGCTGGGCCGCAGCCTGGCCGACATGATTCGCCAAGACAAGGTGCAGATCATCTCCTGCACAGGGGCCAACCTCGAAGAGGATGTGATGAACCTCGTGGCACACAGCCATTACGAACGCGTACCCCACTACCGAGATCTAACACCCCAGGAAGAATGGGGGCTGCTGGAGCGCGGGCTCAACCGCGTCACCGACACCTGCATTCCCGAAGAAGAAGCATTTCGCAGGCTGCAAAGCAAAATCCACAAGCAGTGGAAGCAGGCCGAAGATGCCGGCGAGCGCTTCCTACCCCACGAGTATATGTATAAGATGCTGCTATCGGGCGACCTCAAGGAGTATTACGAAATTGACCCGGCCAACTCGTGGATGCTGGCTGCCGCCGAGAAAAACCTGCCCATCATTGTGCCGGGATGGGAAGACAGCACCATGGGAAATATCTTTGCTTCATACTGCATGAAAGGCGAGCTCAAGCCCTCGACTGTGAAGTCGGGCATCGAGTACATGACCTGGCTCGCCGATTGGTATGTGAAGAATTCGGAGGGCAAAGGAGTCGGTTTCTTCCAAATCGGCGGGGGAATCGCCGGCGATTTTCCGATTTGCGTGGTGCCCATGCTCTATCAGGACATGGAAATGGAGAACATTCCGTTTTGGAGTTATTTCTGCCAGATTTCCGATTCCACAACGAGCTACGGATCTTACTCGGGCGCGGTTCCCAATGAAAAAATTACTTGGGGAAAACTCGATATTAATACCCCGAAATTCATCGTAGAAAGCGATGCCACCATCGTGGCTCCATTAATTTTTGCATGGCTCTTAAATCGGTAAAAAACCTTTCATATATTTATCACGTAACACGCACACCTAAAACCAAATTGCCGCAAGCACAACAATGACATCAACCATGCGCACGACAATGACATTTCTTTATCGCAGGGCCTGTTCTACCGAGGCTTATGAAGCTTCGCCCGAGCAGAGTTCCGCTTCAAAAATTCCCCAATCATGAAAAGGGTCATCAAAGATTTCAAATCGATCTCTCAGGAGGTCATGGCACTGATCAACGACCAGTATCCGCACGGATATGAGGACAATGAGTTGGTTACTTTTGTAAATGCAAAAGGCGAATTTATCAAGGCTTTAGAGGTAAAAACCGAAGAAGTGGTTTATCTGATTAAGCTGGACCGAAAGCTCGACGATCACATCAATGAATACGTCGATTCCGATGATTTGGGCTTCGATGCCGACACCGATTCGGTCGATGTGGAAATTGAAGATCCCGTTGACGAAGATGAAGACTAGCAACCCGATATCGATATGAAAAAGCCCGACAACAGAAAAGGAAAGGTGCCGACTCCCTTCAATGATGAGGATTACGGCAAACGGCCCAGGAAGGCGTTGAAAACCTCGAAACCTCCCAAGCGCATCCGCTTGCAGGATTTAGATTTCGACGACGAGGAGTAGCCGCTCCGAAAGTGCGAAAAAACATATAAAGCCATCAATTGCGAAAGCAGCGGTGGCTTTTTTTATACCCTAAGCTTTTTACAATCAATTAAATGAAAGGAATATTTCACATCGCTTTTGCCACTGCTGATATGGACCGCGCGAAAGAATTTTACGGCGACATTCTGGGCTGCGAAAAAGGACGCGAGTCCAATGCCTGGGTCGACTTCGACTTTTTCGGCCATCAGATCAGTATTCACCACGTGGGCCAAAAAGTCAAGAAACCGCGCAATTATTACAACCCCAACAGCCACATCCCGGCCAATCATTTCGGGGTGGGTGTCAACGCTTTCGCCTTGTCCATAAACAACCGCCATCCTGCGTTGCATTTTCGCGCTTTAGCCCGCTAAAGCATTGAAAATACGCCTTGTCTTGCGGTTGTTTATGAACATCTGAACTCCCGAATAAGAATCGAACTCAGGTTTTAAGAAACGCTTCGCAATGCGCGCCTCAATTTTCCGGTGGAGCCACAAGTGGTCTTTGCGGGTGAAGTAGGGGAGCAGAAAACCATGTTTGTTCAGGACCCGGATGGCAACTCAATAGAGTTCAAGGCTTTCGAGGATTTGTCGAAGGTGTTTGCTGTTTGATCGGGGCTTTGTTGTAGGGGATTGAAGTTGTCTCCACCTTGAGTTAAGTGAGAGCGTGGCGGATTCCTGATTCCCGGGTGAACGCACGCAGGATTGCCTCGCGTTAGCTCGGGGCGGGCAAATCCTATATAACTGTTTGTTTGAACCGCAGAGCGGTGACATGACATTAGCCCGTTAATGTCGCGGATATGTGTAAGGTTTTGGCGGCATTTTTGCCGGGCAAAAATGATGACAAAATCGATTTTTTCGTAAGCGTGTAATCAGCTGGTTGAGTGTTGATATTGAGTTGACCCGGATTTATCGGAACATGCTCGAAATACCGGTATTTAAGACAGTCGAATGAGGCACGTTAATAATTACCTGAAGTTTCGGAGCAAATTTATACTGAGCGTACCTAACGGCACGCAGGCCATATAGGAAACACTTCAACGACGGGGATAAATCCCCGCCTTACCACACGGGGCGTACCTAAAGGAACGCCTATAATTCACTGATATTTGCAGCAAGACGGATAGGAAATGAAATAACCGTTTGCGCAAGGCGCAATGGTTCGCTCAGGGTGTCAGTCAAACGAAAATAAAAATCGAATGGCCCATTCAGGTTAGAAAGGTGTTCCTCAATTGCAATATTGTCAATCGACGTTCAATGCCCCGTGCCGTTAGGTACGGCTTGTTT
>JAIVHQ010000298.1:2079-3995 GCA_020200995.1 Flavobacteriales bacterium | reverse complement strand
TCGAACCTCTGCTTCAAATCCCCGATTGCGGGGTTGGTTTCGAGCATGGCCTTGAACCGTTCCTCGGGGGTGTAGAGGTGCACGTCATCGCCCGATTCCTCTTCTTCGATAATGCCTTCGAGCTGTATGTGCCAGTTGTTCAGTTTTTCGCGGAGGCGGGTTAGAAGGCTCACCTTGTCCGATTCGAGATCGGCGAGCTGCACGTGGTTGTCGATCACGAGTTCTATTTTGTCGGCTTCGCGCATCACGGGCTTTCGCTTGGTGAGGGTCGCGTAATAGCTCTGTCGGTCCTGCTCCCTGATTTCTTCTGCGTATTCATCCCACACTTCCCAAAGCTGGGCGAGGTTAAACGGGGTGGCCGGTCTCTCACCCGTGAGTGGCGATACAGCGTCGCTTGAGTCATCGCTTCCCGCGGCTTTTCCGCTCTTTCCGTTGCCACCGTTTGGAATGGCAGGGTTGATGGAGGGCACACCTTTTCCCCGGCGGTTGGCCAGCTTTGAACTAAAACCGCCGCCTGCGGGAGGTGGTGATGCAGGCGCGGGTGGGGGAGAATTCTGTGCGGGGGCATGGGGTTCAAGCTCCTGCTCGTGCGCCGGTTCTTCTGCCACATTGGGCGGTTGCTCATCTGCGCGTGTTGCATCCTTTCCGGAATGGTTTTTTTCCTGGCTTGATAGGTCGGCTTTCGCAGTTTCTTGCACAGGTGGCTCAGGTGCGGGGGCAGGTGTCGTGGGCTCTGGCGCAGTTTGCTCGGGCGCGGATGAACGTGTCGCCTCGGGTTTTTCCTTTGGTTCCGCTTCCTCAGGTTGTTCGGGGGCTCGGGTATCCTCGGGTTGAGTCTCGGGTGCGGGAGGCGAATCGTTTTTAGGACTTTCGGTTTTCGAAGCCGCTTCAGGTGGGGCAGCTGCTGCGGGCTTTTCCGCTGTTTTTTCCGGAGAGGGAGCAGGAGACGTCGTTGAGCCCTGTGCTACCTCCCTGCGTTCATCGTTTTTTTTTTCAGCTTCGGTGCCGCCGCCTATTTTGCAGAGTTTGAGCAAGGCCAGTTCCACGAGGAGGCGTTGGTTTCGGCTGGCTTTGTATTGCGTATCAGCCTCGCTTAGGATGTTGAGTGCATTGAGCAAAAAGCGAATGTCGCAGCGCTGCGACTGTTGGAGGTAGCGCTCCTTCACATTTTCTCCTGCCTCGAGAATGGCTGCCGTCTGAGCATCCACGCAAAAAAGAAGGCTGCGGAAGTGATCGGCGAGACCGTTCACAAAATTGTGCGGGTCGAAACCTTTATTGATAATCTTATTGAGGGTGAGCAGAGCGAGGGTGCGATCGCCTTGAAGGAATGCATCGGTGAGGGAGAAGTAGTAGTCGTAATCGAGGACGTTGAGGTTGGAGATCACGTCATCATAAGTCACCTTCTTGCCCGATGAGCTCACCATGCGGTCAAAGATGGAGAGGGCATCGCGGAGGGCGCCGTCGGCCTTTTCGGCAATGATGTGGAGGGCGTCGCTTTCCACTTCGATGCCTTCCTTGGCGGCGATCGATTGGAGGTGAGCCACCGTCTCGGGTACCTGAATGCGGTTGAAGTCAAATATCTGACAGCGCGAAAGGATGGTGGGCAGCACCTTGTGTTTTTCGGTGGTGGCCAGGATGAAGATGGCGTATACCGGCGGCTCTTCCAATGTTTTTAGAAAAGCGTTGAATGCATTGGTGGAGAGCATGTGCACCTCATCGATGATGTACACCTTATATTTGCCTGTTTGCGGTGGTATGCGCACCTGATCGATCAGGTTTCGAATGTCGTCTACCGAGTTGTTGGAAGCGGCATCGAGCTCGAAGATATTGAACGAGTAGTCCGTATCGGGGGCGGTTTCGCCGCCGGCTTTGGCATTGACAGTTTTTGCCAGGATGCGCGCGCAGGTGGTTTTGCC
>JAIVHQ010000298.1:0-1871 GCA_020200995.1 Flavobacteriales bacterium | reverse complement strand
GGATTATTTGCTACCTTTGCACTCCGATTTTCGGAAAATTAATTTATTAACAACGACAGAAGTTATGACGAATCGTTATGAGACCGTTTTCATCTTGACTCCCGTTTTGTCTGAAGAACAGGCAAAGGAAGCGGTCGAAAAGTACAAAAAGCTTCTTAAAGAAGGTGGTGCAAAGATGCACCATGAAGAAGACTGGGGGCTGCGCAAGTTGGCGTATCCCATCCAGAAAAAATCCACCGGATTTTACCACATGCTCGAATTTGAAGCAGAGGGTGCCGTGATCAATGATTTCGAACTTGCATTTCGCCGCGATGAGCGCGTGTTGCGCTTCCTTACCGTGAAGCTCGACAAGCACGCCGTGATTTACAACGAGAAGAAACGCAACAAGAAATCTGAAGTAACAGCTTAAAAAAAGAAAACAATGGCAGACAACTCTGAAATCAGATATCTTACCCCGATTAAGATAGACACGCAGCAAACGAAGTACTGCAGGTTTCGCAAGAACCGCATCAAGTACATCGACTACAAAGACCCCAATTTCCTTCTGAAATTGGTGAACGAGCAAGGCAAAATTTTGCCCCGACGCATCACCGGAACTTCCATGAAGTACCAACGCAAAGTGGCCCAAGCCATCAAACGCGCTCGCCACATTGCATTGCTTCCTTATGTAGGTGACCTTCTAAAATAAGCATTGCCATGGAAATCATACTAAAACAAGACGTAGAAAAACTGGGATTTAAAGACGACCTCCTCGAGGTGAAGCCCGGTTACGCACGAAATTTTTTGATCCCCAACCAGCTTGCTGTAGTGGCCACCGTTTCGGAAAAAAAGATTCACGCAGAAAACCTCAAGCAACGCGCCCACAAAGAGAGCAAGTTGAAGGAAGAAGCTGAGAAATTGGCCAAATCGCTTGAGGAGAAAACAGTGAAAATCGGCGCGAAGGCCGGTGAGAACGGAAAGATTTTCGGTTCTGTGAACACGATTCAGCTTGCCGATGCCCTCACAGCCCTGGGTTTCGAAATAGACCGCAAGCGCATTACCATCAAGAATGAGCCGATCAAACAAATCGGATTGTACCAAGCCGATGTGATGCTGCATAAAGGCATCGTCCAGACCATCAATTTTGAGGTGGTAGGCGAGTAAGCTTAAAATTATCACAATAGAAAGCCGAATCCTTCAAAGGGTTCGGTTTTTTTATTACTTTTCTCTCCATATATTACAGAAATTGCAGAAAAGGAGACTTGATGCACGCTGAAACTTTACTTTTGACATTATTTTGAACCAACCAACATGAATAAATCTATAAAATACGGATTACTTACAGGAGCAGCTCTGATCGTCTATTTTTTACTGATGAAATTGGCAGGGTTAGAAGGTAATTTTGCGCTTCGCTTCGTTAATTTTTTCATACTCATCAGTGGCTGTTATTTACTTCTTCGCAGTATCTACTCGGGAAAAAATGCGGATGGTTCGTACTTCAGTGGCTTGGTAGCAGGTGTCGTTCTATCAGTCACGGCAGTGATCACGTTCACCGCGTTTATGGCTCTATATGTTCTGGCTATAGATCCGGAATTCATGAAAATTTTGGAAAATTCCCAAATCTGGGGCAATCACCTGGAGCTGGAGCAGGCCGCCTTTGCCATCATTATTGAAGGGATGGCTTCGGGTGTTGTTATCACCTATTCCCTCATGCAGTACTTTAAACGGTTTATCAATGACGGTGTCAAACGCGCATAATAACTCAGCTTCGATTATTTTTCAGAATTAATAGCTTCTTTTTAAAGTCGTTGAAGCTAAATATTAGTAGCCGAAGATGTGTAGAAGTGGGTATTGTGGATCGATAAGCCCGCGAAATTTCATCTAGTTGACAC
>JAIVHQ010000093.1 GCA_020200995.1 Flavobacteriales bacterium | reverse complement strand
GAGCGATTTGAAGAAACCCTCAACCGCGCCGCTGAGGAAGCCGTGAAAGAAGCCACCCCCGTTTTTATCAACGCCATCACATCGATGACCATCGAAGACGCATTTGGGTTGCTGCGCTCCAACAACAACGATGCGGCTACCACTTATTTGCGGTCGCGCACAGAAGCTGAACTGACTTTACTCTTCAAGCCTTCTGTCGAGGATGCAATCGAAAAGGTAGAGCTCACCAAGTACTGGAACCCGCTGAGCTCGGCCTACAACACGGCCACCACCTTCACAGGCGGACAGCAAGTGAACCCCGACCTCACCGCATACGTGACCGATCACGCCATGGACGGGCTGTTTCTGCTCGTGGCCGAAGAAGAAGAGAAAATCAGGGAAAACCCGACTGCGCGGGTCAGCGATGTCTTAAAAAAAGTGTTCGGTTCGGTAGACTCCAAGTGAACACAGCGCTCAATTATGAGCTGAAGTATTTTCGCTGAGAAGCGTACATCGCCACCCAGATGGCGTTCCAGACCATCAGCATGGCGAAGTTTGCCCAGCCCAACATATTCAGACCACCGAAAAATGAAGGCACGAAAGCAAGGCCGATTTGTGCCACGATGTAGAGCATAAATCCATTTCGATTGGCCCTGAGCATGAGCCAGGCACCGATAAAACTCATGCCGTAGAATAAAAAGCTCGACGCTCCGATATTGCCCATATTGAGCATTGTGTTCACCAGGAAGGTTTCCATTTCCGGCCTGATCTCTTCGAGCGGCACCGAAAGGCTTTCAAGACGTATAAAGATGTCCTCGATCATTTGGTCATTAACCTCCGGCGGCGATATGGCATTGGCCAACCCCGAAATCATCCCGTAAGCACCATTTATCATGCTCAATGTAGCGATCGCCTTCAGGAATACGGGCGGTCTTTGCGGTTCACCTGCGCTCAGCTGTTCGTCCATTGCTCGGGATGGTTCACTTCAATAAATTTTCGGGCGGCAGCTATGTCCGCGTAGAGTTCACGATCTTCTGCCATAAAGCTCACGTGCTTCCTGAATGCTTCATGAAGCATAAGCACCAATGGCGCCATACCCTCGGGAGTTCTGATGCTAATGGCCTGGGCGGCATTTAAAAGCTCTATTGCCAATACTGTTTTGACGTTCTCCAACACCTCCAGCACCCGTACGGCACCGTTGGCACCCATGCTCACATGGTCTTCCTGCCCGTTAGAGGAATCGATTGAGTCCACCGACGATGGGGTGCAGAGCTGTTTGTTTCTGCTCACAATAGAAGCTGCCGTATATTGTGGAATCATGTAGCCCGAATTCAGCCCCGGGTTGGCGACAAGAAAAGCAGGAAGTCCGCGTTCACCGCTCACTAGTTTATAAGTTCTCCTTTCGGAAATGCTGCCAATCTCAGCGAGCGCTATGGCAGCGAAGTCGAGTGAAATCGCGAGCGGTTGTCCGTGAAAGTTGCCGGCCGAAATAATTTTATCCTCCTCGGGAAAAACAGTCGGATTGTCTGTCACGGAGTTCATTTCATTTTCAAAAACGCTTCGAATGTGTTTAAAGGCATCGCGCGAGGCGCCGTGTACCTGCGGAATGCAGCGGAAGCTGTACGGATCCTGCACATGTGCCTTGGGCTTTTGGAAGTTAAAGCTCCCCGAGAGCAGCCGTCTGATATTGGCAGCTACCTCAGCCTGACCCTGCTGCTTTCGCACTGCGTGCACGCCGGGTTTAAAGGGCTCATGACGGGCGTCAAACGCCTCTATGGATGCGGCGGCGATGAGGTCGGCCCACTGAAACAGCTTTTCGGCCTCCAGGCAAATATGCGCCCCGTAAGCCGACATAAACTGGGTGCCGTTCAGCAGCGCCAGGCCTTCTTTGCTCTTGAGTACAAGCGGTTCGAGACCGTGTTCGGACAGTACTTCGGCTGTAGGCCGCAGGATGCTTCCTGAGGCCCGCACATGTCCTCTTCCAAGTAGGGGCAGCGCCAAATGCGCCAGCGGAGCCAGATCGCCTGAGGCACCTAGACTGCCCTGCTCGAAAATAGGCGGCAGCACATCGCTGTTGTAGTGCCAGATGAGTCGCTCCACAAGTTCAATTCTAACGCCGCTGTGACCGTATGAGAGGCCCTGAATTTTGAGCAGGAACATCAGCTTCACAAGATGGGTGGGCACCTCGCGACCTGTGCCGCATGCGTGCGACATCACAAGGTTGCTCTGTAGCTGTTCGAGGTTTGAGCGGTCGATTTTTGTATTGCACAGCGAACCGAATCCCGTATTAATGCCGTAGATCGGATCGTCGGAATTCGCCATTTTCTCGTCCAGATACGCCCTGCAAGCATCAATTTTTGAGCGCGCGGTATCGCTCAGCGTGAGTTTCATCCCGTTTTTTACGATTTCCGAAAGGTCTTGAAAGGTGAGTGGATGGTGTGAGATTTCGTGCATTCGGTGTTAAATTTAATGTCTGTCAGTCTAATGGAGCGTCTGTTTTTTAGAGTTCGAGAGCAAGGCTTGCGAAGGCCTTCAAAACCTGAGTCCAGCCGTGGCGGGATGAGGATTTTGAGGACGAGCGTAACGCAGCTATCGGACTATAAAAACAGACACTATTTGATACTTCGGGTTGAGCGAAGTCATTAATTAGTAATTCGCGCTGCCAAATCTCCCGCCTTCACCTCTTCCTGCGCGCCGGTTTCCATGTTTTTCAGGGTCACCGCATTCTTGTTCATTTCATTTTCACCGGCAAGGGCCACATACGGAATCCGCTTGTCGTTGGCGTATTTCATCTGCTTCTTCATCTTGGCGGCATCCGGATACAGTTCCGCTTTTATGCCTTCATCGCGCAGTTTTTTGAGAAGGACATGGCAGTAGTCTGCTTCGGCTTCGCCAAAGTTCACAAAGAGCAGGGCCGTGCCTTCCGTCTCCCTTTCGGGAAAACCGTTGGTCGCTTCGAGCAGGTCATAAATCCGGTCGGCGCCAAAGGATATCCCCACGCCCGACATGCCCGGCATGCCGAAAATTCCCGTGAGATCGTCGTAGCGACCGCCTCCGCAAATGCTTCCCACCTGCGCTTCGGTGAGGGGAAGCACTTCAAAAATGGCTCCCGTGTAGTAGTTGAGCCCGCGGGCAAGGCTGAGGTCAAACCTGAGTTTTGCCGATTGCAGCCCGAGCTTCTCCACCTTCGAAAAGATGTAGCGCAACTCTTCGATCCCCTTGGCGCCGTAAGGAATACCGCCGAGCATGGCCTCTACACGGTCAAGCAGGTCTACCGAGTCTTTGGCGCTCCTCGCCGACTCCAATACTGTGCGCAGGGCCTCACGGGCTTGGTTCGAAAACCCCTGCTCGCCCAGATCTTCGAGCACTTTGTCCATGGGCAGTTTATCGAGCTTGTCGATGGCCACGGTGAGGGGCACAATTCTCTCGGCCTCGCCTACGTGCTGAGCCAGGGCGGAAAGGAGCTTGCGGTTGTTGATGCGAATCTCAACGGGGAGGTTGAGGGCCGAAAACACCTCATCGAAAATCTGCACGTATTCCACTTCGCACCGCAGCGAGTCAGTTCCCACCACATCGGCATCGCATTGGAAAAACTCGCGGTACCTCCCCTTCTGCGGCCTGTCGGCGCGCCACACGGGCTGAATCTGGTACCGGCGAAAAGGGAAGGCCAAATCGTTTTGGTGCTGCACCACAAAGCGGGCGAAGGGCACGGTGAGGTCGTAGCGGAGTGCTTCTTCGGCCAGATGAGATTGATTGCCATCAGCCAGCGCCTTATTGAGCTTTTCACCGCGGGCCAGCATTTTGAAAATCAATCGATCGCCTTCTTCACCGTATTTCCCGGTAAGGGTCTCCAAATGCTCCATAGCAGGGGTTTCGATGGCTTCGTAACCGTACTTTTCGAACACCTTGCGGATGGTGCCGAAAAGGAAGTTTCGCTTGCGCATGGTATCGGGCAAGAAGTCGCGTGTGCCTTTGGGCGTGGAGGGTTTTTTCATTGCGGGCTGCTCGTTTTCCGCGCGACAACGGCCGCTGCGGGTGTGCGAATTTACGGCCTTTGGCCGGGGTGGGCAACAGGTTGTAAAAGTCAGGTTGACTCGCAGGTTATTTCACATGAATCGACATAGGCCGGTGCCGGTTAGTGCTGCACTCCGGGCTGCTTGGGCAAGGTAAAAATAAAGGTACTGCCCTGTCCGTGTTCCGATACCACGCGAATGGAACCTCCGAGCCTCTCCACAATTCTCTTAACGGTTGAAAGTCCCATGCCTGTACCTCCAACCTCGGGGTTTTGCTTCAACCGACCGAAGAGTTGAAATATCCTCTCAAAATTTTCAGGTGCAATGCCAATGCCGTTGTCGACAATTGAGAACTGCCAAAGCTCGCCCCTGTCTTCCGCCGTGACGTGGATTTCAGGAGAGATC
>JAIVHQ010000092.1 GCA_020200995.1 Flavobacteriales bacterium | reverse complement strand
ACTGATTGGCTCACCATGCAGGGGGGGCACTACAAGCATTTTGTGGGCCACGGTACCCGATCGCTCCTGCTCTCCGACAATGCATTCAACTATCCCTTTGCGGGCTACCTGATCAGGCTGTGGGGCGATCGCATTCAGCTGCGCAACAATGTGGCCCTCATGCAAAGTCTCGATCGCTTGCCGCTCGGTAGCACCCCTGAGTCACTTTTTAAGCGGAAGCGTATGTCGTTTAATTACCTCTCGGTTAAGCCTATAAAATCATTGGAAATCGGATTTTACGAGGCGGTGATGTGGCAGGCTTTTGAAGAGGGCAGGGGCAACCTGCCTTTTGATTACAACGCCTTGAATCCCTTGATTTTTGTCAACACCCTGCGCCTGGGCCTCGACGATCAGGACAACAATGCGACTGTGGGAGTGAACGCGGCATGGCAGCCCTTGGATCACTTTCGATTTTACGGACAGTACATGCGCGATCGCGGTGGAAAAGCGCGAGGTGGATATCAGCTCGGCTTGCACGCGTACGGCATACTTTCGGCCATTGACCTCACAGTGGAATACAATGAAGCCGAAGTAGGAAGCTACGCCTCGGCCAATGTGCTCCAGGGCTTTACCCACTTCAATCAGCCATTGGCGCACCCAATGGGGAGCGGGTTTAGTGAGGTGCTGGGAGCGATAACCTATTACCGCAACAAGCTTTATGCACGTGCAGAGTGGGTGCATGCAGAGCTCACCGAGGGCCTGCGTGACCCGCTCTTGCCGAGGGATGGAGAGCCCACTGAAAGTGCCCGCGTCTTTTATCAGGACTACCGCGTGGCTTACATTTTTAATGAACGCAATCAAATGCAGGTGTATGCCGGTCTCACCGATCGGCATTCGGCTGCGGCAGGGGGCGACACTTCCAACCGATTTTGGTACTTCGGCTTAAAAACAAGATTGCCTCGAAATTATCGAAACTTTTAATACTCAGATAAGAAGACAGTGAAAGAAATTATTCTCGGTTGTATCACATCGTTTTTTGTGGTTTTGCTGGCGACGCCGTCGCTTATCACGGTGGCGAAGCTCAAGAACCTCGTGGATGAGCCCGATCTGGATCGGAAGCACCACAAAAAGAGCGTGCCCACCATCGGCGGAATCATCATTTTTGCCGCTTCGATTTTCGCATATGCCCTATGGTTTCCTTGGGACAATTACTCCTTTTTTGGAAGTCCCGACAGCTTTTCCCAATCGGTGAAGGAATTTAAATACCTCATTGCTTCGGCCATCCTCATCTTCTTCATCGGTGTGAAGGACGACATCATCGGTGTGGCTCCCGTGAAGAAGCTTATAGGCCACAGCATTGTGGGCTTCATTCTTGTCATCATGGCCGACATCCGAATTTCAGGCATGCATGGTGTATTCGGAATCGAGGAGATACCTTACTACGCCAGCGTGCTACTTTCGGTATTCACCTACATTGTGGTGGTCAACGCCTTCAACCTGATAGATGGCAGCGACGGTCTGGCCGCGGGAATCGGTCTGATTTCATCGGTATTTTTCGGGGTTTGGTTTTACCTCACAGGTCAGTACGATCTGGCCCTGCTTTCATTTGTCCTGGTCGGTGCCTTGCAGGCTTTTTTGATTTTTAATTTTGCCCCGGCAAAGATATATATGGGCGATTCAGGGTCCTTATTTATAGGGGCTTTCACTTTCGCTCTGGCAGTAAAGTGCATCGAAACCGATTTTCGTTCCCTGCCTATGCTCACGGGCGGCATATCGCCTGCCGTTTTTGCCATGTCGGTGCTGGCTTATCCGCTTATCGATACCCTGCGTGTTTTTGCTCTTCGAATATTCAGGGGGGTGTCGCCCTTCGAAGCCGATCGGCAGCACATCCACCACCGAATCATCGACGGCGGTTACAGCCACCGTTTTACCGCACTCATCCTCTACGCCGTCAGCACCGTGATTCCCCTGAGTTGTTTACTGTTTGGCGGGGTGGATCACACCATTACTTTCTTCGCCATGTTGGTGATAGGATTTCTGGTTGTGCATGCCGTATTGCTGTTAAAAACCCGAAACAAAGACCTTGCCTCTGACAGGAAATAGAATTTTGCTACTCGCGGGTGCGTGTCTGTGGGCTACATTCTCGCTTGCTCAAGCGGGGGGTATGCTGCTGGATCAGTCCGCTCAGTTTGCCTTCGAGCGCGCGGTGTTTGAGCGCGATTCGCGCAGCCATCCTGCCGTGTGGCCTTCCCGGCAAAATGAGGAGATTTTTGGCGGCTTTGAGCGGGCACCGGGTTATATCAATGATTTTGCCGACTCACTCGGCGTGGTGCCCGACCTGGGGCGCAACCGCGGCAGCGGCGATCAGCTCGCTTTTTTACTCCCCACTTTCGCGCTTTCATACAGCCCTTCGAAGTATTTTCAAATCGATGCCGGCCTCGGCACCAACCGCTTTGGTAGCGGCTACCGATCGCTCCTGCTCAGTGATGCCGCCTACAATTATCCCTACCTGAAAATCACCACCGACGTGTGGCATTTTAAGTATACCAACCTTTTCGCCGCCCTCACCCACATCGGCGACGAGGCCGTGCGGAGTGAAAATTTTGAGCCCAAGTACGCAGCGACGCATTACCTGAGCTGGGCGGTGAGCAAGCGGGTCACTTTTTCCATCTTTGAATCCATCGTATGGCAGGGGCGCGATACCTTGTCCGACCGCGGCTTTGATGTACACTACCTCAACCCCGTCATTTTCTACCGCCCTGTCGAGTTTGCCATGGGCTCGCCCGACAGGGTACTTGTGGGGGCGGATTTGCAAGTGCGGCTCGGAACCAAGGCCGCCGTGTATGGTCAGTTTACACTCGATGAGTTTCTTCTGGAAAACCTCCGCGAACGCACAGGGTGGTGGGCCAATAAGTGGGGCGTTCAGATCGGGGCCAAAGTGTATGATATTTTCGGAGTCAACGGACTTCGCGCGCAGGCAGAGTGCAACGTGGTGCGGCCTTTCACATACAGCCATGGCAGCGTGGTTCAAAACTACGCTCACTTCAATCAGCCGCTGGCCCATCCGCTGGGCTCCAATTTTTACGAGGGAGTGCTTTTGCTGAATTACGACCAGGGCAGCTGGTTTGCCGGCTCGCACTCCGTGGCTGCCCGCTACGGCCGTGACGACGGTACAAATATGGGTGGCAATCTCTTCCGAAGCTATGCAAATCCCGAAATGATTTTTGGCAACCGCATAGCCCAAGGTGTGAAGCACGATGTGCTGTTTCAGCGATTGAGCGTGGGGCGGGTCATTGATAGGCGCATGAACCTTCGCCTCTCAGTGCGCTACACCATGCGTGCAGAGCAGGTCGGTGATAATCCCGTGGGAGTGGAGCATTTCGCAGGCCTTCACCTCACCACGGGTTTCTACAACCGCCAACGCGATTTTTGACGCGGATTAACCTTTGGAGGCGGGTTCTTTGCACGAATTATCCGTACCTTTGTGCCCAAATTCAGAACGTACATGATTGTTGAATCTGCCGTTGCCTCCGCAGGAGATCGTTTTAAGACCAAAGTAGCTGCTTACGCAGCATTTGTGAAGGTGCGATTAACCTTTTTGGTTGTGATTTCGTCGGTGATCGGCTACGGTATCGGTGCCGCATCCTTCTCCTGGCTCGACGCTTTCCTCTAATGGGTTCAACCAAATTATCGAAAAAGACTTTGACGCGCTCATGAAGCGCACTGCCGACCGCCCTTTGCCTCAAGGCAAAATGTCGGTGCCTGAAGCGCTCATTTTCGGAGCCCTCATGGCTGTTGTCGGTCTTGCTGTCCTTTACTTCCTATTTAACACCCTTGCTGCCGTGCTCGGTGCACTGGCTTTATTTAGCTACGTATTTGTGTATACGCCAATGAAGCGGGCGAGCAACCTCGCAGTATTTGCCGGAGCTTTTCCAGGGGCCATTCCGCCCATGTTGGGTTACGTGGCAGCCACCGGTCAGTTTGACCTTTGTGCAGGTCTGCTTTTTGCCGTGCAGTTTGTCTGGCAATTCCCCCATTTCTGGGCCATCGCATGGGTGTCGCATGCCGATTATTCCAAAGCGGGATACCGATTGCTGCCTTCGCGCGGCGAGAAAGATGGGCACAGCGCTTTTTTAATTTTGCTCTACACCCTGTTCCTTATTCCCGTATCGCTATTGCCATGGGCTTTCGGTCTCACCGGCGTGTTTAGTGCCTGGGCGGGAGCAGCACTCGGGATTGGATTTGCAATGCCGGCAGTTCAGCTTTTTTTCAGGAAGAACGATTTGGCTGCAAAGCGTGTTATGTTTGCGAGTTTCCTTTACCTCCCGTTGATTTTGATTGTTTACCTGATAGATAAAGTGTAGAGTAATGAGTGAATTAACTTCAGATATGTCTTGGGACGGAACGCGCAGCGAGCGCACCAAGAAAATGGTGTTGTACATCAGTATCTTCAGCATCATCATGCTGTTTGCCGGTTTTTCGAGCGCCTACGTGGTGACTTCGTACAGCGAACTCTGGGTTAACATGAACGTGCCTGATGCCTTTTACCTCTCCACAGCGGCCATTCTGCTGAGCAGCCTGACCGTGCACCTTGCTGTGAAAGCTTCCAACGCAAACAATGAGAATGGTGCGCGCACCTGGCTTTTGGCCACCCTCGCATTGGGCCTGGCATTCGGTGCATTCCAGTACACCGGTTGGAGCCAGTTGGTGGGAGTGGGCGGCTTCCTCTCGGGACACGTGGACAGTCTCGACGGAGTGTACGGCGAGGATTATACCATTTCCTACAAGGGGCAGGAACTGGTTTATGAAAACGGGGATTACTTCTTTCCCGGTGATGACCTTCGTGAAAAGCCCCTCCTGAACGAGATTTCCATCTTTAATAACAGTTCGAGCAGCTACATGTACGTATTAAGTTTCGTGCACTTGTTGCACGTGCTGGGAGGAATTTTGTTTTTTATCGGATTGTTTGCAGCGCTTTACATTTATAAGAGAGAACGGATCAATAACCTGAGTCTCCGTTTGGGGTCTATTTATTGGCATTTCGTGGACATCCTTTGGATTTACCTGCTCCTGTTTTTGGTATTAATTCATTAAACTTGCACAAATTTTTGGCACATGGCATCAGAAGCTACACAAACAGTAGATAGTTCAACCCTTTGGGGCGGCGGTCGCTCACCTTTCAGCGTCAGCTACGGTAAAATGATGATGTGGTTTTTCCTCGTCTCCGATGCACTCACCTTTTCTGGATTGCTCGTGGCTTACGGATATGCACGTCACGCCTACACCAGTGCATGGCCCATTGGTGAGGAAGTGTTTTACAGCCTTCCCGGATTGTCAGGTCACTATCCTTTGATTTACGTGGCCTTGATGACGTTCATTCTCATCATTAGCTCGGTGACCATGGTGCTCGCGGTAGAAGCAGGCCACCGTAAAGACGACAAGGCAGTGATCAAATGGCTGGCGTGGACCATCGTCGGTGGATTTTTCTTCCTCGGATCTCAGGCATGGGAGTGGAGCCACTTCATCCACGGTACCCCGGGATACATCACCACACAAGACAATGCCAAGTACTGGCTCACCAATGAAATACCTCACGGCAAAACCGCCGCGGATGTTGCAGACTTTGGATTGGTAGCCAACGTAGGCACCGACAACGAAACCACCATCACAGGCAAAGCTGCCCTCGACCTTTACGAGAATAAGGCGATGCATGTGCAGGGCGCCAATTTGACTATCAACGAATACGGGCCACCCCAATACGGAAACTTCTTCTTTTTCATCACCGGATTTCACGGATTTCACGTGTTTAGCGGGGTGGTGATCAATATCATTATTTTCATTCAGGTGCTGAAAGGTGTATATCGCCGACGCGGGCACTACGAAATGGTCGAAAAGACCGGCCTTTACTGGCACTTCGTAGACCTCGTTTGGGTATTCGTGTTCACCTTCTTCTACCTTATTTGACGCATTTTCAACTACCCTACTTTATGGAACGCGACGACCTTATTGTAAACGACTCATACTCTCTCAACAACACTCACACCGACGAGCAGGGTGTAACCATTCGAAAGAAAATCATCAAAGTAACAGTGCTTCTTTCGGTGATTACTGCTATAGAAGTAGGCCTCGGTGTATTCATTAAGCAAGGTACTACAATGTGGCCTGTGGTGAAGTGGTCGTTTATTGTAATGACATTAATAAAAGCCTTTTACATTGTCGCAGTTTTTATGCACCTCGGCGATGAACGAAAGTCACTGCGGTATGTTATACTTGTGCCATATGTGTTGTTCATCATATACCTTCTCTTTATAGGTATTACTGATTCAAATTACGTCAATGACATATGGCTGCGATTTAAGCCATAAGTATGAAACAGAAATCTGAAGTCAAAAAAATTGCTGTACTTCTTCTTTTGCTGATTGTACCAGGCATCTTTTTGATATTTCTTTCTAAGGCCGATCACAACTTCGAAATCCTTCCGTATTACGGCGAGAAAGATGTGCTTTACAGCGCAGAGACCGAAGTTCCCGATACACTCTACCATCGTGTTCCCGATTTCAACCTCACCAACCAGGAAGGAGAGCAGGTGTCCTTCTCTGATTTTGAAGGAAAAATTATCGTGGCCGATTTCTTTTTCACCACCTGTCCGACCATTTGCCCCATCATGACCAAGCAGATGACACGGCTGCAGTGGCTGCTCGAAGACAAGACTTACGACGATGTGCACTTTCTTTCTTACACTGTCAATCCCACACACGACACCCCGGAGGTGCTCAAAACTTACGCCCTAGAACAGGGAGCTGATTTGAGCAAATGGACTTTCCTCACAGGTGATCAAGAAGCTATTTTTGAACTCGGATTCGAAGGATACCTGCTCAGTACGCAAGAGGACGAACTAGCCCCCGGCGGATTTCTGCACTCGAGTATGTTTGTATTGCTCGACCGCGATCGCCACATTAGGGGCTTTTACGACGGCACTTCCACCAAAGAAGTGGACGACCTCGTGACCGACATTAAGATGCTCAAGAAGCAAGAAGTGATGCGTCCTACAGAAATCGTCAGAAAGTAAGCTAACATGGCAGAGACAACAAATATCGAGCGCAAGTACAAAGGCTGGATCATCGCAGTTTCCATTCTGGTGCCTGCGGCTGTCGCTGTGCTTTTTACGGTGAGTATAGATGGTTATGATACCAGCTTTTTGCCTCCGATATACGCTTCCATGAACGGTCTTACCGCCGTGTTTCTCATCGCAGCTTTGGTTGCGATCAGGAACAAAAAAGTCGATCTGCACAAGAAACTAACAACTTCAGCCATTGTATTTTCCGTCCTGTTCCTCCTGATGTATGTGACGTATCACGCCACTAGCGAGAGCACCCCATTTGGCGGTGAAGGAACCATTCGCAGTGTATATTTTTTCCTGCTCATAAGCCATATACTACTTTCGCTTGTTGTGATTCCAATGGTGCTGATCACCTATGTGCGCGCCCTCTCGGGAAATTTCGAAGGCCATCGCAAGATTGCAAAGATTACCTTTCCCGTTTGGCTATACGTGGCCATCACCGGCGTTGTGGTATATTTGATGATATCACCTTATTATTGAAGACAAAAAACGAGAGATGATGAGAGAAAGGTTGTCGACAATTTTTGCAAGAACAGTTTTGACCGTCCTGGCATTTGGAGCTTTTGCTTCTGCAAACGCGCAGTGCGCCATGTGTCGCGCCGTGGCCGAAGAGTCGATGTATGATGATTCGTACGGATTCGCCATGGGCCTCAATGCGGGTATCATCCTGCTCATGCTGATTCCTTATATTCTGCTTTCCGCACTATTTTTCATTTTCTTCAGAAAGCAAATTTTCGGGTTCTTCCGTTCGTTCAACGAGATTCACTGACCATTTTTGCCGGTCGACATTATTTTTACAATTGTACTAATCAAACTTTGGCCTCCCCTTGAGAACCTTAAAGGCTTCATCGCATAAACTTTACGCTGCATTGCGCGAGCGCATCCTCGTGCTCGACGGCGCCATGGGTACCATGATTCAGCGCCATCCCCTCACGGAAGAAGATTTTCGCGGAGAGCGGTTCAAAGAC
>JAIVHQ010000091.1 GCA_020200995.1 Flavobacteriales bacterium | reverse complement strand
TGCTGCCGGAGCAAGTGATGGCCGGCCAGCCGTTGTTGGTGGCTAAGATATCACCACAATTGCCGTCCTCGTTGATCACAATGAGGTAAGTCCCCGATTCGGAGGCCGTCCAGGTGATGGAGCAGGAAGTGGTGGAGCCGAAGGCATCTACTGCACCGCTCGGGGCGATGATTGTAAAATCGGGCACCCAGGAACCCGCTCCGGGACCGTTGCAAATACTGAAGGTGTAAGAACCGCCCTCAATGAAGTTATTGATAGAGTACGCCTCGCCGGCCCAAACTGCAAAGCCCTGAATTTCATTGAAAGGGCACCCCCCACCATCATCGCAGGGAGCACCGCCGAATGAGGTGTTAAAGTTGGTGTATCCACCTGTGGGGCTCGGGTCTTGCCAGGTGGTGCAAGGCTGATCGTCTAAAGACTGACAAAGTTCCCAACCAATGTCTTCAAAGAGACCGAGGGTAATGGGTCCAGGGTTGTGAATGGCCTCTGCCGGGCCGATTTGGGGCGTCATAAGGCTTTGAATATTTCCGGCAGGAAAATCGGACTCATCCCAATGCGCAATGGATGAGCCTCCGGCGTAATCGACCGGGGCGTAATAGCGCGGCGCTGTGCCTCCGTTGGCGAGAATGGCCGCGGACGAGCCGGAATAAATATTGTCACTCACCATTGCATCGCCCAACGCGGTGCCATCTCCCAATGTTGTCAGCGAATTACCTCCGGGACCCAACAACAGAAAATCGTCATATCTCGAGAAAATGGTGGGGGCGCCGAATCCCAACGTTCCCACCCCGGTGTCTACATCGTAATCTCTTAAAGTGGTGAATCCCAAACCGTGCCCAATTTCGTGAAGTACCACGCTCACAAAATCGAAGAGTTCGGTCGGTGTATTCCCGTCCGTTCCTAAATACCAATCAAATTCGGAATTGAAGTTGGCCAAAATATGAGATCCTCCAAAAGCGAGGTCTGATCCGGCAAACTGATTCGCAAGCGCTATGGGATACCATCTGTCGTCAGGTGCACCCGTAAAATCGGCCAATATATTGGCGGGACCTGCGGACCCGAGAGCATTTTCACCCAGATCAGTCCAATTGGCATCAATGACAATTGGAACAGTGCTGACCAAAGCATTCTCCCAAATGGTCTTGGCATATTCAAATGCCGCTTCCGCTTCAGGACTGAAGCCGGTGTAATTCACAATGATTTCGGCACAGGCATCTTCCGTGTCGCGAAGTTCAACATCTGCCCGGAGCTTATCTGCGATGTATTTTGGCATCGGCACATGGCTGTGACCGGCATGGGCACCGGGAGGACAAATGATAACAGGGCCGGGTATGGATTTGGAAGATTGCCCAACAGCGTCTTCTGCAAAAAAAAGGCTGAGCAAACAAGCTGATAAAAGGAGAATTTTTTTCATTGCGCACAAATTTGTGGGGTCGTTTTCTAATTGATTGACAGGCGCAATTTAGCCTATTTAACTTTTATCAAAAAGTCAGGACAAAAAAAAGCCGACCCCTCAGGACCGGCTTTCATTTCAATGCTGTCGAGCTCAAATGGCTACCACAGAATTTTCGTCGTAAGATACTCCCGCAGGTGCGTAGGCGTCGGCTTCGCCGTCGTTCTCCCAACGCTGACCGTCGATGAAGTACCGAAACTGGTATTCTTTACCTGTTTCCAGATTCACTGTAGTTCGAAAACTTCCGTCTTTGAGCTTTTTCATATCGATCGGTGCGTCCATCCACTTGCTGAAATCACCAACCAACTGTACGTTTTCCACTTCGCCCACGGCTGTGCCGGGAAGGCTGAAGGTAACCTTGCAAACCGGTTTCGTTTTTAGAAACTGCTTTTTAATCATGACTTTAGATTGAATTCAAATTCGGCACAAAGAAAACAAAAATTTTCACAGTGTCGACATAACACTATGTTAAATTTTAGTTAAATCAGGAAAATGTGATTTCCGCGGCCTCCCCGTTGTTTGAAAACTCTGCAAAAGGCAATTGCTCAATGACCTTCGCGGCTTCGGGGTACGTTTCGTAAGGGTCAAAATTAGATATTGCATTCAAGAAACGGAAATCTTTTTTGCGAATTTCCAGCGGCACTCCGTTCACACTCACATTTTGCGGATTTGATCCGTGAAAATACACCCTGACTTTATCGAAATTAGATGTGTACCCGCCCTCACCGGCACCGATTTTCAAATGACCCTCACGGTGAGAAATGTCGCGCTTCAGTGAAACTCCGTCCGCGGTCTCGCCGTCGTCTTCGTAAAGGGTGTAGCTGCCTTCTCCGCCCGCATAAACGTGGAGTCGCAGGATGCCATCGTGGGCTTCAGCAGTGTATTTCACTGCACTCTGCTCGGGCAGGATTCCGCCTGCTTGCATAAATACGGGAATGGTGTCGCGTTGCAGTTCGACCACGTGCTCGCGGCCGCCTTCATAAACGGCGTCATTGAAAAAGCCGTACCACCTGCCTTCCGGCAAATAAACTTTTGCAAACTCTGCTTCAGCCCTCACGGGGCAAATAAGGAGGTGCTCACCGAGCATAAACTGATTTTCAAAATCAGTGGAAAACACCTTCCACTCGTGGTAAAACCGGAAGAGCAGAGATCGCACAGGCGGCATTCCGTTTTGCGAAGCTTCATAGAAAAGGGAGTACAGGTGGGGCATGAGCCGGTACCGCAGGTTGATGTAGTTTCGAGCCGCCTCGGTGCACTCTTCACCGAACGACCAGGGCTCGGCCTGCTTGGAGTTGATCATCGTGTGGGCCCGCATCAGGGGGTGAAATGCGGAATACGCCATCCACCGCTTGTAGAGAGCCGCACTCGCATCGCCGGTGAATCCGCCCACGTCATTTCCCGCAAAGGGAAAACCCGAAATACCCATCCCGCTCACCATCCGGGCACCGAGCAGGAGGTGGGTGTCGTCGGCGTAGTTGTCGCCCGTCCAGACGGCGCTGTCGCGCTGCCCGCCGGAAAAGGTGGCCCGTGTGAGCACAAAAGGCCGCTTGCCCTTGAGCGCTTTTCGCGCGCCCTTGGCCGTGGCGCGGGCCATCTGCATGCCGTACACGTTATGAGCGTCCTTGTGCGAGCCGCCCTTGCCCTCGAGTGAAAACTGCACGATGTCCGGGGTGAAATGCCCCCACACTGCGGGTTCGTTCATGTCGTTCCAAAACCCGTCTACTCCGGCTTCGGCCATGCGGGCCACATTTTCGGCCCACCATTCGCGCACGTCGGCATCGGTAAAATCGGGAAATTGACACCAGCCCGGCCACGCCGCTCCGCGATACGGCTTTCCGTCGGGGTATTTCACGAACACATCGCGGGCCGTGCCTTCATCGAATGCTTCGTAGCCCTCCTCCACCTTCACCCCCGGGTCGAGGATCACCACCACGCGAAAGCCCATGGACTTCAGCTTTGCGATGAGGGAAGCAGGATCGGGAAAATGCTCGCCGTGCCAGGTGAAGACTTTGAAATCCTGCATGTAGTGGATGTCGAAATAGATCACATCGGCGGGAATGTCGAGATCGCGAAAGCCCTTGGCCACGCGCAACATTTCGGCCTCGGGGTAGTAGCTGTACCGGCACTGCTGAAAGCCGAGACTCCAAAGAGGAGGCAAGTCGGCGCGGCCGGTCAGTTCGGTGTAATCGCGCAAAATATCAGAAGGCTCGGGGCCCGCGAAAAAGAAGTAATCCATCTCGCCCCGCGCGGCGCTGAAGAAGCTGAACCGATCGTTGGCCGCCCCGAAGTTGAATACGGTTTGGGAGTGGTTGTTCAAAAAGATCCCATAAGGCCGGTCGTGGCTCAGGCCCATGTAAAACGGACAGGTGACGTAAAGCGGATCCGTGTTGTGGCCGTAGCCAAAAGCGTCGGTGTTCCAGTTTTTGTATTGCTTTCCCGCCTTGTCGAGGCCGCCGGTTTTCTCGCCGAGACCGAAAAATCGCTCGCCGGGTTGCAGCGTTTTGTAGGTGGTGACTTCGGTGCCGTCCCACACGGTACCGAGGCCGGGATCGTCCTCGGAGAGCACCGTCCCGTCGAGGGTTTCGAAGCGTAAGCGCAGTGGCGCCGTATGGATGATGAGCCGCGCCGTCTCGGTTTCCACGGTCAGTGCGCCGTCCTTTTCGGAAAAATCGAAAGCGGTGGGAGGCGGGAGCGTCGGACAAGCGTAGCCCGTGTCGCCGAAAACCTCATTGGGGCGACACATCTGAATGCGAAAAGTCGATTTTCCGTAAAGGGTGATCCTTGCCCTGGCGGCGGCAGTACTGAGGTGGAGGCGGTGGTCGCCATCCATTTCGTACTTCACTACATCTCCGATTATTTCCATGCCGCAATTTACTTTCTACAGAGGCTTTGACAAAGAAAAAGCGGAGAATCGATGTGGATTAAGAATGAAAATATGAAATTCACGTTCTGTGAGGAATTCAATCCGCC
>JAIVHQ010000297.1 GCA_020200995.1 Flavobacteriales bacterium | reverse complement strand
CCATGAAAAAACACCTTGCATTCGACGTATACGGCACCCTGATCGACCCGTCGGGGGTGCGTGACCTGCTGGAGGAAATGATGGGCAAGGAAGCCGATGCGTTCAATAAAATCTGGCGCGAAAAGCAGCTGGAGTACAGTTTCAGGCGAGGGCTGATGGACGATTATGTCGACTTTTCGGTGTGCACAAAGCAGGCGCTGAATTATGCCTGCGAAGCCACCCACCGGCAATTGAGCGGCGAACAAAAGGTATCCCTTCTCGTGCGCTACACCGAGCTCCCCGCCTACCCCGATGTGAAGGCGGGATTGGAAAAGGTCAAAGCAGCAGGCCACCGCTGTTTTGCCTTTTCGAACGGGAGTAAAAAGGCCGTGGCGGGGTTGCTTGAAAATGCCGGCCTGTCGGCGTACTTCGAAGGCATTGTGAGCGCCGAGGATGTAAGGACTTTTAAGCCAAATCCAGAGGTGTATGCCCACTTTTGCCGAAAGGCAGGAGCAGATAAGTCACAAGCTGTTTTGATTTCGGGAAATTCATTTGACGTGATCGGGGCGAAAAGCTTTGGCATGCGCGCCGTTTGGGTCAGGAGAAATCCCGATGCGGTTTTTGATCCATGGGGAATAGAGCCCGATGCTGTGGCGAAGGACTTGAGTGAAGTTGCGGAGGTGATCGCAGTCAATGGATAAATCTTATAACTTCGCATATTGGCAAATAATGCAAAGTTTTGGTAGTGTATCAAGGGAAAATCGATCCCGAAATTTCAGAATGTCAGTAGAATAATGAACGGAGAAGAAAAGCTGAATAATGGGTGAGGAGAACAAGCCAAAAGAGCATTCCGATGTTTTAAGGGAGCAGTTGCGCGCGGGATTAAAAGAGTCGGACATGAGCAATACGCGTTTGTTTTTGAGCGCTTTCACGGCAGGTCTTGAAATAGGATTTTCCATTTTGATTATGGGTGTGCTTTATACGGTATTGAATCCCATTTATGACGAAGATGTACTGCACCTCATTGTTTCTTTGGGATATCCGCTGGGCTTCATTTTTGTCATTATCGGCCGAAGTGAACTTTTTACAGAGCAAACAGCGCTGGCGATGGTTCCCATGCTCAACGGAAACACCACCCTCCGTCAGTTGCTGCGCTTGTGGGGTGTGGTTTTCATCGGGAATATAATCGGTGGAGTTTTGTTTTCTCTTTTGATCACGTGGATAGGCCCCGCCCGCGGCATTATCGATCCCGATACATTCTCACATTTCGCGCGCGCCCTCATCGATCCCGACTTGTACGTGATTTTGGGAAGTGCTACCCTGGCCGGGTGGATGATGGGCCTGCTCGGGTGGCTGGTGACCACATCTCAGGAAACGGTGAGCCGAATTTTGATCATTATTTTAATCACGGCCATTATCGGCTCCGCCAAGTTGCATCACTGCATTGTGGGCAGTATAGAGCTTTTTTGCGGCTTACTGATGGGTGCTGTAAGTCCTGCGGAATACGGAATGGTAATGCTTTTTGCGGTTTTGGGGAACGTTATCGGCGGGGCGATTTTTGTAGGTGCCCTTAAATTTTCCGTGGCCAAATTTTAGCATTTCGAATGTACTTGTAACATTAACTCTGGTTAGGCTTTGCATAAAAGAAAAGGAAGCCATGATTAAAGATGAAGCTTATTTTCTCGGATACCATTAAAAAGTCAATTCACAAGCACAGGAATAAAAGCGTTTTAAGGCACTGTGCCTATTTCAGTACTTCATATACCTTCACGGGGGCTGTTTTATTCTTCATGGAAATTTCCTCAAGTGCATTGCACTCAAAAGATTCCCTGACCTTTTCGTAGTTGCTTTCGGTGATGAGAATCTGCCCTTTGCCGGCGGCTGCTTGCAATCGGGCGGCTACATTGACTGCATCGCCTATCACGGTGTAGTCGAGCCTGCGCAATGCTGCCGACCCGATGTTGCCCCACACCATGGCACCGCTGTTGATTCCAATAGAAACTTCGGGCTTGTAGTTATCAGCTCCGATGCCGATATCTGCACCGTGTATAGCGTTTCGGATGGAGATACAGGCGTCCATGGCACGATCGAGGTGGTAATCTCCTCTGAAAGATGCCATCACTGCATCGCCGAGAAATTTATCGACTGTGCCGTCTTCTTTGATAATTTCCTGCACGATGATGTCGAAATAGGCGTTGAGCATCTTCACCACCTTGTCGGCAGGTTGGGTTTCGCTGATGGCGGTAAAGCCGCAAATGTCGATGAAGGCTACCGTACCCTCAATCGATTCGTTCTCAAAGAGGGAGGTCTCCACCTCCTTGCCCCCCATAAAGTTGAGCACCGTCTCATCTACGTACATGCGCAGGATGTCGTTTTCCTTCACCGCCTTGAGGGTTTTCTTCAGGGCCAGAACGTGCAGGATGGTTTTCTCGATGGTGATTTCGAGGTCTTTAAAGTCGATGGGTTTGGTAATGAAATCGAAGGCGCCGCGGTTCATCGCCGTGCGGATGTTTTCCATATCGCCGTAGGCCGATACGATGACCGACTTCAGCAGCGAGTGTTGCTCGTGAAGCTTGGTGAGCAAGGTAAGCCCATCCATCTCAGGCATGTTGATATCGCTGAGCACGAGGTCTACATCGGGATGCTCCACAAGTTGCTCCAACGCATGACGGCCGTTTTCGGCAAAAATAAAATCGTATTCGTTCTGCCTGATTTTTTGACGAAAGCGCTGCTTGATCAACACCTTCAAATCTTCTTCATCATCAACTACGAGTATCTTGGTCATGGTGAGGTTTTCGTTGTGTTTACAATTCGATCAACCAATCATTTGATTGATTTCCGTTTTGAGTGATTCGAAATCGATGGGTTTGGTAAAGAATTCCTTGGCGCCTGATTGAATGGCCTTGTTGTAATTCTCGGTATCGCCGTAAGCGGAAATCATACTCACGTTTATTTGCGGAAAGCGTGCCTTCACCTTATCGAGAAGCTCCAGTCCGGTCATTCCGGGCATGTTGATATCGCTGAATACGTACATCACCTCGGGAGGATTGTCTTTTTCCAAAAGGTCGAGGGCTTCCTGTCCGGAAAAGGCAAAAACCATCTCCACTGCACCGCTTTTTATCTCCTTGCGGAACTTTTGGCGGAAGAGCATTTCCACATCTTTTTCGTCGTCTACAATCAGTATTTTAGTCATTTTTGGTTGTTTTAAATGGGTAATTCAATGGTAAAACGGGTGAATTCATTGTCGCTGCTTTCCAGGTTAATCTCTCCTTTGTGCGATTTTATAATGTCTCGGGTAATGCTAAGTCCGAGTCCTGTTCCTTCGGTTCCCTTTTTGGTGGTAAAGAAGGGTTCAAAGAGTTTGTTACGGACAGTGTCGGGCACGCCCGGACCATTGTCTTCGATGGTCAGCGCCGCGTGGTTGCCCTGCTTTTTTGTTTGCACCTTGAGCACGGCCTTGTAGTCGCCATTCTCCTGTTTCAGTCCTTTTTCGCGCATAGCGTCAAAAGCATTTTTGCAAAGGTTGAGCACCACCCTGCTGAAGTCTTCGGGATTGAGCGATACGGGTGGAAGATTCTCCTCCAGATCGAGTTCAATTTTCACATTGATGGGTATTTTCCCCGCGCGCATCCCATGAAAGGAAAGATTCACGTATTCGCGAATGAGCTCGTTGAGATCGGTGGGTTCAGAAATTCCGTTGCCCCCGCGCGAGTGCATGAGCATTGACTTTACGATGCTGTCGGCACGGGTGCCGTGCTGGTGAATTTTCTTCAGGTTTTCTTCCACATCGCCGAGCAGGTCAGTGATTTCTTCCGTTGCTTCACCTTTTTCCAATCGGCTGAGCGCAGTGCGTATTTCGTCGATGTATTCCAGGCTGAGCTCCGAAAAGTTGTTGACGAAGTTCATCGGGTTTTTTATCTCGTGGGCTATTCCCGCTGCGAGTTGTCCCAGGCCGGCGAGTTTCTCCTGAAGGATGAGTTGTTCCTGCGTGGCTTTGAGCTCGACGAGGGATTCTTCCAGGTCTTTGGTTTTTTCGGCTACTTGGGCTTCTAGTCGTTCATTCTTGGTTTTCCAATCATTGATGTGCCAGGTGTCGTCTTCGCTCATCACCGGGGTGGAGCCATGCCAGTGCACCACTTTCCATCGTCCGTCTGTCCGCTCGAGCATGGCACTCATGCGAAACGGGAACTGAACGGTACCCTCCGCAAGCTCGAGTTTAATCTCACCTTCTTCGACCATCAGTGCAGCCCGACCCTCAGCGAGCATACGCTTGCGAAGTTGGTGGCGATCGAAATGAAATTGGGCATTTTCGCTTTCTGAAATTTGCTTTTCAATTAATTTCCTAACGGCTTCAATGCCTTGTATATTTTCGTCGATGGTGGTGCCAAAGCCTGTAATATCGGGTATCGCTATCGCGTTCAAATGATCAACATCAATTTCCATGATCATGACC
>JAIVHQ010000090.1 GCA_020200995.1 Flavobacteriales bacterium | reverse complement strand
GGTTAACTGACTGTAAACAGGCATCTTTCGAACGAGAGATGCCTGTTTTGTTTGCACCATCGAGAGCGGCGTGGTACTTTCGCGCAGACTTACCAAACCTATCATGCAGCGTCTCCTCGATTCTCCGCGGTTTTACTACGCCTTGTTTGCAGTTTTGCTGCTTCCCGCGCTTTTGATCAACCTCGGGGCCCACCACATCTTCGTGCATACGGACGAAAGCCGGCGCGCACTGGTGGCACTCGAGATGATTCTCAAAAATGAGTATCTGGCGCCGACCTTGAATGGTGAGTTTTACTACGAAAAGCCGCCGTTGTTCAATTGGCTGCTGGTTCTGTCATTCAAAGCATTTGGGGCCTATTCCAATTTTGCCATCAGGTTTCCCGTGATTATTTTTATTCTGACCTACGCATGGCTCATCCACAAATTGATGAAGCCATATCTGGGTTCGGCCAAAGCGTGGCTTGTACTCATGCTCACCGTTACCACCGGGCGCATGCTGTTTTACGATTCTTTCCTCGGGCTTATGGACATCGGACTGGGTCTGTTGGTATTCACCAACTTCATGCTTTTTTACAAACTCGGTCGAGAGAAGCGCTACCTCTTGTTGTTTGTCTCCACCTACCTGATCATGGCGATAGGCTACCTGATGAAGGGACTCCCGTCAGTTGTTTTTCAGTTTTTTACGATCGTGGCCTGGGCAGTCCATACCCGCGATTGGAAGTTCATATTTCACAAATTCAATTTCCTCGGCACCTTGTTCTTCATTGTCCCTGTCGGGTTGTACTACTACTTTTACGAGAAGGTAAATCCCGACTCGCTAATCACCGTTTTCGAATACACGTGGCACCAAAGCAGTCAACGTACCATTACCGAGTTTGGCATTCGAGACTCCCTGCTCACCATCTTCACATTTCCTCTTGAAAACCTCTACCACTTTGCTCCGTGGACGCTTTTGGTGGTGTGCCTTTTCGGCAAAAATGTGTGGCGCAAGTTGTGGGCGAGCGAATTCCACCGTTTTGCCATCATCGCTTTTGCTTTGAATATTTGGGTGTACTGGACCTCGCCTGGTGTGCATCCCCGCTACCTGTTTATGTTTTTGCCCCTGTTTTTTGCTGTTTTGATCGAAGGCTATAGTCTTCAACCATTTATGTTGCGGCGTATAGTTGACGGTGTTTTCCTCGGGGTGATGGCCCTGGTATGCCTGGCTCCCTTGGCGGTGTTTGTCGTTCCCGAAAAATTTGAAGCCGTGAGCAATCCCGCTGCCGTGGCGATCCCCGTGTTTGCGGCAGCGGTGGCCCTGACTGTTTTATTTTGGAAAAAACCGATACACCGCATCGCCACCCTTGCTGTGTTTCTATTGGTGCTGCGTATCGGTTTTAACTTCTTCATTTTGCCTTATAAAAGCCCTCGTGGACAAGCAAATGCCGATGCCGCGGCGAAAGTTGTCGAAATTGCGGCAGGCAGTCCGCTTTACGTTCTCAGGCCTTCCTATTGTCATGATGCCACATCATTTACAATAAGCAGCGCCCGCGAGGAGATCCTCGAAAAGCGCGATATGGCAAAGCCCGGCACGTATTACATTATTTACGATGGCATTTTTGACGAAGAGATTTACGAACCTTTTCTCCATTTCGGGACCTCAGGTACCCCGCGCACCCTTTACCTCATAAAACTTCGCGATTAGTCAAGGTCAGACCCTGCCTGTTTGTCATCAATTTTCTACCTTGCGGCGAAAGATGAACGAAACAGCGGCTTTGCTGTTAAATTGAATAGTCTAAAGCAAACCCAGAGCATGAGCAAAGAAGAAACTTCCGAAAACCCCAATATCGACCGAGAGAAGCAGCGCGCTGAAGCTGACAAAATTTACCGCGAGAAAGAAAAATTTCGCAAAGGTTCTCATATCGATAACAAGAATAAAAAAAGACCTACCGACAAGTCCAATCCGGATGCGGAAGTGCTAAATCTCGATCGCCGTAAAAAGCGCGAACAAAACGTGGATGCAAACAACGAAGACGGCCCGACGTCGGAGCGCAAATAGGGGTCTGATTTACCATCCGTGTAGAATGTCTTTCCCGTTTCAAAGGCGCGTGGGGTTTGATATAATATGATTTGTATTTTGGAGCGGAATTTGACCTTGTGTATCGAACTTAAATATTATTACTACCGTGAGCAAGAAGGAACCCAATATTGATAGAGAAGCTGAACACCGCAAAGCCGATAAAATTTACAAAGATCGCGAGGAATACAGAAAGCAAGGCCAAACGGAGAACACCAACAGCGATCAAAACCGAGAAGACTCCGAAAAGAAAAAAGGAGAAGAAGCCCAGGCACCCAGTCTGAACAAAGGAAAGGATCGGGAGCAGGATGTGGAAGTGAACGATGAGGATAAAAAGAGGAAAAACAGGTAATACCTGATCTCACAGCCCATCTGTGTTTTTTCAATTCTGAAAACCGTTTCTCGGGCATAACCGGCAATTGTTACTTTTACGCCGCATTTATCTCCCCGCATTTTGGAAGAAACCGGCGCAAAGAAGAAACAGCGAATACATCCCTATCTGAAGCTGGCCATCAAGATCGGCCTTTCGGCTTTGGCCATGTGGGTGGTATTTCGCAAGGTGGAGCTCACCGAAGTTTGGGAGCTGGTGCGCCAATCTAATGTGAGCCTTCTACTTCTGGCCCTCGTGCTCTTTAATGTGTCCAAGTGGCTGAGCGCATACCGCTTGCAGGCCATATTGAAAGCCATCAATATCGACCTGGGCATGCGCTTTCACATGCAGCTGTGCTACGTCGGAATGTTTTACAACCTCTTCCTTCCGGGCAGCGTGGGAGGCGATGGTTACAAAGTGGTTTATCTCAACAAGCGGTTCCCCACAGGCCTCAGGCTGCTGGTGGCTTCCATGCTCTACGACCGCGCGAGCGGGGGCGCCGTGCTGCTTTCTATGGCCTTTGCTTTCGGCATTTTTGTGACCCCATATTTCGACTGGTTTCCCGAGTACAGTAACCTCATGACCTTGATTTTTGCAGGCCTGTGCATTCCAGCCCTGTTTTTGGGAACGCGGTTGGTTTTTCCTTCTTTTTGGTCGGCGCGGTACCCTGTGCTGCTTTGGTCGGTGGGGGTGCAGGGCGTGCAAGTCCTCTGTGCCTATGCGATTTTGCTTGCCTTCGGGGTAAGCGAACTTTTCATGTTGTATTTCGTGCTTTTTCTGGCTTCGTCGCTGGCATCAATGCTGCCTGTGAGCTTTGGCGGGGTGGGCCTGAGGGAGCTCGTATTCGTCTACGCCGCTCAGTATCTGCCCATCGACGAAACGCCGGCGGTGTCGCTGGGGATGATGTACTTTGTGGTGATCGCACTGTCGTCATTTGTCGGCATCTTTATCAAACTCCCCGAAAACACACCCGCGCCGGCAGCCTCGTAGTCACTGCGCGTAGCCACTGATTGGCTTCCACTTTGTGGAAAAAAGGGCCGCTTCGGCGGCTGAAAAAAGGAACCACGAATGGACGAATGAACACTAATTATCACGAATGAAATTTGTGTTGCAACGCGCAAAGTCCGACCTACCCGAATTCCATTCGTGTGCATTAGAGTCATTCGTGGTTAAAGAGAAAGGTCGCCACCGGCGGCCGCAAAAATTGGAACGGAATCATTAGTGCCCCGAACCTCCCGGAATCTCCCGCGTTATCCCGTTGCAATCCTTAATTTTGCCCTGTGAAACTCTACCCGGAAGATACCCCCTCCAGATTCGAATTCGGCACCATCCGCGAAAAGATCTCGCGGAGCTGCCAAACCGACAAGGCCCGCGAATTTGCCGCCGAGCTCAATCCTTTTAGCGAGCGCGATTCCATCGCGCGTCTGCTCGAGGAAACCGCCGAAGCGCTTAACGTGCTCGACAACGGGATTTTCTTTCCTGAATACGCTTTTCCCGCAGTCAACCACGAACTGGGCATGCTGCGCGTCAGCAATGCCGTGCTCGAAGGCGCACAGGTGATGAAGCTTCGCAAGGTGGCCGAAGTGGCTGCTTCCGTGATTCGATTCCTCGGAGAGAAGCGCGAGTTTTTTCCATACCTCCGCGGAATCGTCGAGGGGCTCTACGCTTCCAAAGAACTCATGGCCCTCATCGACGGACTTCTGGAGCCCAATGGATTTATCAAATCATCCGCTTCCAAAGAGCTGGGCCACGCGAGAAAGCAACTCGGCGAAGCCCGCCAAAAAGCAAACAAAGCCTTCGAAGCTGCCATTCGCAAGTACAAGCGGCTCGGCTGGCTGCGCGAGTACGACGAGACTTTCTACAATGACCGCCGCGTGCTGGCCGTCACCGCTGAGCACAAACGGCAAATAGACGGCACCCTTCATGGCAGCTCGGAGACGGGCAGTACGGCCTACATCGAGCCGGGCAATCTGGTGGCCCTGAACAACGAAGTGGCCGACGCCCTCC